>SKIL01000240.1 GCA_007116425.1 Bacteriovoracaceae bacterium
GGCTTTGCTTCACGAAATTTTTATAGTGGTTTTTTGGCGCTTGTCCACACTCTTGCCTACCGAGATCAGTTTTTTAATCAGGAGGAAATACAAAAACGAGCAGAGAGTATTCCTATTCAATCTAATAACTTGCACGCTTATGTTACACGTTGCTCATTTCAACCTAGCTGGTTTTTCGATGCATTAAAGAATTCTTCTCCAAATATTTCCGCGCTTAATCGCCACTTTTTACGTCCTGAGCGCAATTACCCTAGAGGGTCTATTGTTTTTAGTGATGTGAATTTAACAACTCAAAGATACATCCGAGTTCCCGTGGATAGAATTCCTCACAATCACCCTAATAATTGGGATCGATTTGTAAGGGGTCATAATTGTTCAACGAGATAAGTATCCGGAGAGCAGAAGGTTTGGATGTAATCAGAAGATCCGTTTGAGTATTCAACTCTTATGTTGATGACTCCCTGTAGATCTCCCATAAAAAATGCATTTGATGTAAAATCACTTTCGTACTCAGAAAAGACTCCATCCTTATCGAGGTAAACTTCTTCTACATACATTGGCCCTGAGAATGTTTCACCTTCATAACTTATACGCTCAATTTCCTCTGAGAAGTTTAATTGAACTAAACATCTACCGGCCAACTCACTTGTTCTAAATGCATCAAATACATGATTTACAAAGTTTTGTGAAGGCAGCTCAATTCTTTCAAGGCCCTCTGATACACCCGTCATCAATATCGGTCCAAATGAGTTTATTTCATAATAGCGTCTCATTGTGACAGGTCTCATCGGCCGATTAATGCCATATCTATTTAACGCAATTCTTTGAGTGTTCGACTTTTGATTGAAGTAGTTAACATTTTGATGTGGTATCGTCAGATTTTGTGCCTGTCGCGACATAATATTTCTTTCAAATAATTCGATTTCTTCTCTTCCGTGACTATTCATCATTCCTACAGCATAGGTTAATTCATCTTCTACTAAGTGCACGATATGATCTGCGATCATGCCTATATCTGTATAATAGCTAATCAGTGTATTACCAGACTCAACTCCAATATAGAGGACATATCTATAATCTTCCTCTTCATTTTCTATGATTTGAAAGTAGCGATCCAAATAAATAATCTCTTCATAGTGTGCATCAATCTCGGTATGAGCTATTGTTTCATCAATCTCTACCAAAAGATTTGCTCCAAGCCCTCGCAAACCTCTTTCTTCTAAAAGCTCATTAAAACGAAATTGCTCAAACATAGGGACTGGTTGAACAAAAGAGCCTCTTTCAATATAGAGCTCTGTATTCATTCTTAAATAACCACTTCTAATGATCGTTGCCCTAACTACGCCTGAATTAGCTCTTAAGTTTTTATTTAAGACTATTTCACCATCTACACTATGTGAGTAGTCATTCCGGTCATGACCTGAGATAAATTCAAAATTACTAATACTTCCGCCCTGACTATCCATGTCCAATCCGATTTTTACCTCGAATGGTCTTACTGTCAGCTGACTATTCATACCCTCAACATTATCTGCATTATTAATTGCTGAGCTTATAACACTTGCATAGTCATCTACATCTGAACGATTTCGTTGCTGTTGTGTATTTTTCATTGCCGCAATAATTTCATCTGGAATTGATGAAGTGTCTATCTTGTCACTTGTTTCTTTCACTTCTCTTTCTAATGCACGACCAATCGTGTTTTGCACATTTGATGAAATCTGAACATTTGGAAGATCTCCCATATGCTGGGCAACCCTAATGTCCATTTTAGCTTCTATTTTTTCTTTAACTTTTGTTTCCTCTATCAATGTCTTTTCTTGTGATGCATGAGATGCTTGCGATGAGTAGTCAAAAACGACGAAGTCATCATCTTCAAACTCATCCACTTCTTTTTTCTCAAAAGACTTGGCGGCAATAACTTCTACACTATCTTCAAGAATCTTATTGTCTTGTTTTTTATTTTTATCAATTTTAAGTGCTTCTTCATTTCTCATGGCGATTATTCTCAACTCTTCTTCTTGTCTTAGCTGAGCAAGTACACCACTAATATTTTGCCTCTGATATGCAATTTCTGCTCTTGTATCTTGAATCGTCGCTGCTAACTTCACTGTATCAACACTAAATCCATTATGGTTTCCAACATCTCTTGTGTTTAGTGTAGGTCTTGAATCTACAGTCACCTCTAAAGGCTCTGATTTAATTTCCAGGCTTACTTTTGGTAGAGCTGGCTTCTTCATCTCTACGACGTGAATTTCTTCCTTAACAACCTTTTCAGTAACTACAGTCTCTTCAGCTGCTTCTTTGTTAATACTGATCTTTATTTTTTCGTTTTGAGGAATTTGAATCTCATAGCTTTGTAGTTGAACTGTCTTACTTAATACTTGCTCATTGTTTTCCATTAGCTCTAAAAGTGCATTAGAGGCACCTTCTATGGCCTTTAGATCAACCTGCTTAATGTTTTTATCATGCTTATATAGATCGAATTGTGTGTGTGCTGAAATCACGTGAACGTGCAGTCCTAGAGCGACTAGAGCAACAGCAAAGGTGAATAGAGATTGGCGGTAAAACTTTTTCATTAATTACGCGTATTTTTCCTTGATATATCTCTTTTAATTCAACCATTTATTATCTTTTTTTCAAGGCATATACAGTTTTTTCCCCTTTTTTGTGAGTGCTCAAATGACTAACCAGAGCCTGTTTCGAGCATTTTGAGTTGAATAGTCACACATTGATAGCAAAAAAAAGGCCCAAGCAATGCTTGGGCCGATTTCTTAAAACATTTTAACTTAAAAAAATTAACCGTGATAACTCACAAGCTGTAAACGTAAGCGAGCACGATCAACTTTTCTCTGATATTTCAGAATCTCATCATCATCCATACCATCAGATTGATAAAGCTTCTCTTCAGCACGCTTGAGTGCAAGCTTAGCTCTTTCAACATCAATTTCTTTACTTTCTTCAGAAGTTGCTGCCAAAATAGTTACTTTATTATCCAGAACTTTACACGTCCCTGTCGTTACAGAAAAAAACCGATCAGGATCTTCAGGTCCACCAAAAACAGTAATGATTCCTGTTTCTAATTTTGAAATCACATGCGTGTGATCCTGAAGAACATTAATCTCGCCTTTTACCGTAGGAACGAGCAATGATTCGGCCGGCACGTCTTTGGCGACGATTTTTGCCGGAGTCAATATGTCAACTGTATAGTTATTCATATGATTTTAGCCTTTTACTATGACTCTTCTGCCATCTTCTTCGCTTTTTCTTTAACCATATCTAGACCACCAACAAGGTAAAATGCTTGCTCAGGTAGATGGTCAAGCTCTCCGTTAAGAATTGCTTTAAATGACTCAATTGTTTCCTTAATATCTACAAACTGCCCAGGAATACCAGTGAACTGCTCAGCAACAAAGAACGGTTGTGACAAGAATTTTTGTACTTTTCTCGCTCTCGCAACAACGAGCTTATCTTCTTCTGATAGTTCATCCATACCAAGAATCGCAATAATATCTTGAAGTTCTTTATATTTTTGAAGAATTTCCTGAACTCCACGAGCAACTTTATAGTGCTCTTCACCTAAAATATCTGGTGTCAAAATTGTAGATGATGACGATAGAGGGTCAACTGCTGGGTAAATACCAAGCTCAGCAATTTGACGCGACAATTCAGTCGTTGCATCCAAGTGAGCAAAGGTTGTTGCAGGAGCTGGATCCGTATAGTCATCGGCAGGCACGTAAACGGCCTGGATCGAAGTAATTGAACCACTCTTTGTTGAAGTAATACGCTCTTGCATGGCACCCATTTCAGTACCTAGTGTAGGCTGATAACCCACAGCTGAAGGAATACGTCCTAAAAGGGCCGAAACCTCAGCACCAGCTTGAGTAAAACGGAAAATATTATCAACGAAGAAAAGAACGTCTTGATTTTCTTCATCACGGAAATATTCCGCAATTGATAGACCTGTTAAGGCAACACGAGCACGGGCCCCTGGTGGCTCGTTCATCTGTCCGTAAACGAGAGCTGTCTTGTCGATAACTCCAGACTCTTTCATCTCGTAGTAAAGGTCGTTTCCTTCACGAGTTCTTTCTCCAACTCCAGCAAAGACAGAAAATCCACCGTGTTGAGTAGCAATATTGTTAATTAGCTCCATAATAAGAACTGTCTTACCAACGCCAGCTCCACCGAATAGACCAATCTTTCCACCCTTTAGGTAAGGGGCAAGAAGGTCGATAACTTTAATCCCAGTGAAGAAAGGCTCTTGTTTTGTCGACTGATCTTCAAACTTTGGAGCTTCTCTGTGAATGCCGTATGACTTTTTAGCGTTAACTGGACCAGCCTCATCAACAGGCTCTCCAATTACGTTAATAATACGACCTAGAACCTCGTTCCCAACGGGAGTTTGGATGGCGCGACCAGTATTTTTTACGGCCATTCCACGACTCAAACCTTCAGTTGAATCCATCGAGATTGTTCTAACAAGATTATCACCAAGGTGTGCGGCAACCTCAAGTACTAGATTATCTTCTTTATCGTCGATAACTTTATTAGTTAATGTTAACGCGTTGTAAATTTCTGGAAGTTTACCATTTGGAAATTCCACATCAACAACGGGACCCATAACCTGCTTTACGACTCCAACATTTCCTTCAGACATTGTTTGGCTCCTTAACCCTTAAGTGACTCTGCTCCAGATACAACTTCAATTAATTCAGTTGTAATAGCAGCTTGTCTCAGTTTATTCATTTTAATTGTCATACTTCTAATTGCGTCTTTACAGTTTCCAACGGCACTATCCATTGCAGTCATTCTTGATCCATGCTCAGCTGCGATTGAGTCAAGCTGTGCGGTCCACAAGCTAGATGTATAAGCTTCTGGGATTAACGTATCAAGAATTTGTTTTGGATCAGGATCATATTTAAAATCAAATGGAAACTGTTCTTTGAGCGCTTCTTTTTCTTTATTATCTAAGGCCATTGGTAATACTTGTTTTACCGTTGGTTCAAAGTTAATCGCTGAGTGGAAGATATTATGTGCAACTAATATTCTGCCATACTCACCTGAAAGAAAAGCTTCAGAAAGTTCATCTGCGACTTTCTTCATGTCTAAAAAAGAGGGATCTGTTTTTGCAAAAGTATAGAATGTTTTTTCTTTTGCTTGTTTTTTAACTAAATCCCTAACTTTTTTTCCAATATAAGAAACTTCAATTTCTAAATCAGTTTCATTCAAAAAGGTTTTAACTTTTTTAGCTAACTGGGAGTTATATCCACCACAAAGACCTTTATTAGCAGATAAAACTAATAATAGTGTCTTTTTATTTTCTGGTTTTTCAACCAAGTACTCGTGACTATACTCCTCACATAAAGCAGAAACTGTTTTAATTGTTAACTCAAGCTCATTCGCATATGGACGTGCGTTTTGAATAGCATGTTGTGCTTTATTCAACTTCGCAGCTGATACGAGTTTCATCGCTTGGGTAATCTTAAGCGTTCCTTTCGTACTTTTAATTTTACTCTTCAGGTCTTTTATATTCGCCATGAAGTCATCCTAGTATTTTTTTGTTTCAAAAAACTCTTTAATTACAGAATCAAGCCTAGAAACTACTTCATCACTCATACCGTCTGTTTTAATTTTTTCTAATAAGTCGGCATGACGAGATTTTCCAAAGTCTAAAAGCTCAGTTTCTGCATCTGAAATTTTATCTACAGGTACAACATCCATATAACCTTTTGTAGCAGCGTAAATAGCGAACACCTGCTCCTCAACGTTCATTGGTGAATACTGACCTTGCTTTAAAAGCTCAACAAGTCTTGCACCTCTGGCAAGCTGCTTTTGAGTTGCTTCATCAAGGTCAGATCCGAACTGAGCAAAAGCCGCAAGTTCACGATACTGAGCAAGATCAAGTCTCAATGTACCTGCAACTTTTTTCATGGCCTTAATCTGTGCAGAACCACCAACTCGAGAAACTGAAAGACCAACGTTAACAGCAGGTCTTACCCCAGAGAAGAAGAGGTCTGATTCAAGGTAAATCTGTCCATCAGTAATAGAGATCACGTTTGTTGGAATATAAGCCGAAACGTCACCTTCCTGTGTTTCAATTACCGGTAGGGCCGTTAGAGAACCACCACCCATTTTATCTGAAAGCTTTGCAGCTCTTTCAAGAAGTCTTGAGTGAAGATAGAAAACATCTCCAGGGAAAGCCTCTCGCCCAGGTGGACGTCTTAATAGAAGAGAAAGTTGTCTATAAGCTTGTGCTTGTTTTGTTAAATCATCATAAATGATAAGGGCGTGCTTACCATTATCTCTGTAGTGCTCTGCCATTGCACAACCAGTATATGGGGCAATAAACTGTAGAGGAGCAGCATCAGAAGCTGTTGCTGATACAATAGTTGTATAATCCATTGCACCTGCATCTGTTAATTTTTGTTGAATTTGTCTTACCGTAGACTTCTTTTGACCAACAGCTACGTAAACACAGATAACACCTTTACCTTTTTGGTTAATAATAGTGTCAATCCCGATGGCCGTTTTACCAGTTTTTCTATCACCGATGATAAGCTCTCTTTGCCCTCTACCAATTGGAATCATAGAGTCGATCGCTTTAATACCAGTTTGAAGAGGTTCATGAACTGATTTTCGAGGAATAATCCCCGGAGCTTTAACCTCAACCTGACGAGTTGTTTCAGCTTTGATTTCGCCTTTTCCATCAATTGGCTCACCAATTGAGTTTACAACTCTTCCAAGAAGAGCATCACCTGCAGGAACAGAAACAATTTGCTCTGTGCGCTTGACAGTTGAACCTTCCTTAATTGTGTTATCGTTCGAAAGAAGTGCGACCCCTACATTGTTCGCCTCAAGGTTAAGAACCATACCTTTAGCGCCGCCTTCAAATTCAACGAGCTCACCGGCCATCACATTTTTAAGGCCAAATACACGTGCAACACCATCACCAATTGTTAAAACTGTACCAACTTCATTTACCTGAAGTTTAGTTTCAAAATTAGCGATACGCTCTTTAATAATACTGGTAATTTCTTCTGGATTCATTGTCATGGCCAACCTCTATTTTTATACCATTTATGAGTTTAAAACTGAGTGCTTTAATTGTTCTAATTGATTATCTAGAGACGCATCCAGTTGAAGGTCTTCCACTGTTACTTTATACCCAGCAGTTATCCTTTCACTTTGGACGTATTCTAAATTTATTTCTTTGTTAACTTTTTGTTTTAAGTAACCAATAATTTTTTGCTTCACAGACTCATCAACATTTGCTTCTGAACCTTCAATTGTTCCACGTAGAAAACCTTTATCGTGATCATCTAAAACAATCACATCTTTGTAGATCATCGGAAGTTGTCCTTCACGCTTCTCTTCAATGAGGAATGTTATAAAATGTCTTACGATTGGATTTGTATTGAGCTTATTCATAATATCGCCCATTACTGACTTCTTTTCTTCTGGAGTGAATACATCCAAGAAGAGTAGATTTTCTAAGTCTGAGCTTTTGTTGATAACTTCTGTAATTGAAGTTAACTCACCTGGTACATCGATACTTTTCTCTTTCCCAAGTTGATATAAGGCCGTTGCATATGCTTTTGATATATTTTCTGACTTCA
>SKIL01000190.1 GCA_007116425.1 Bacteriovoracaceae bacterium
ATCAAAAATCTGAACTCGATGATTTCTTAAAGTTTGACTATATGAATCTCTATAATTCTTTTAAAAGTAATGGAGATGTTCTCTTTAACTTGACCTATAAAAATAAAAATGGAGAGCATAAACTAAGTGGCGTTAGGTTTAAACCTTCAGATTATAAAGTCGTGAACAACGCACTCATAAGTCAAATCTTAGCGAATGAGTCTCGTTCCGCTGATGCGATTAAGCTTTTTGAGAGATTTTCAGAAGACCTTGATACACTATTTGGTGCAAGTCTGATTGATTTTACTATTCATAATGAAAGTCGAATGGAATTTTTGAGCTTAGTTAATGTTATGGGAACACAGAATGTCTCAAATGTAAGTTTGGAGTTTGAATTGACTTTAGACTCGGAGCTTTCACTATTGTTAGACTCTATATCTTCCTTAAATTTAGGTCTTTATCACTTCGATGGTCAAGAGGCCTTTGATCGCATCTCTACCTTTGATCCCGTTCACTCGGTATATAATGGTCGGTTTGTTTCTTTTTCTCATATTATGAAGAGTTTGAAAGTTCGCTTTCACTTTTCTCCTGATGAGCTTTATTCTTATCAAGGAATTAATTTTGGCCCGAATTCACAGTTTTTTCTAAAGATAGATAATATGATCTATAAGCATGATGAAGCAGGTGTGAAGATTCTCAGGCAGCAAATAGACAAATTGCAAAGTAATCAATCACTTCTCTATATTCATAATAGCGAGGCTTCTCATCTTTATGTTTCAAGTGGCTTAGGTTCTGATCTTGCGGGAATTTTAAAATACTTAGACCCTCGTAGTGATGTTAAAACAGATTCTCATGATTATTTAAAAGTTAAAAGTTTTTATGGAAAGTCCTCAGGCTTTAGATCAGGCCGAGATGCTATTCATGTTAACTCTTGGAATCACCTTAAATCCAATAAGTACAATCTCGATATTATCGCCTACGCCGATTCAAAGACTGTCACTAAAGGCTTATATGATTTAAATGCAAGAGTTCCTCTCTCATATGGAGAAGTGTTTAGTGGATATTTCGATCGTGGCGATCAGGTTTTATTTATAATAGATGCGTTTGCTCATAAGTATCAACGTTCGCGCAAGCATCGAAACCTTAGATACCAATTACAGCACGATCGTAATATTACTGATAGAGAGCGCAGCCATATTCTCCTTAACAATATACTTGGAGGTCAAATATGTGATGTTAGTGAAAATTTTTATTCAATTAAAGTTGAAAAAAATAATGATGCCATAAAAGAATTTTTTCAAAATGCTTTTTCAGTAAGTATAAATGGTCGTGATTTAGAAATCTCTGAGTTTTTTGTAAACATAACGAAAAGAGGGGTTGTATTTGAGCTGAATCGACTTGAAGAGGGAGGGTTTTTAAAACTTGAAGCTCTGGATTGGGGAGGAGCTTATAAGAGAGGCGATCTTAATGATTTTAATGTTATTAGTTGTTCGAATCCAGCTTCAGAAGGTCATTTACACCGTTTTGCAGATTACCCTCAAGGCTTCTTTCCAAACTTTGAGTACCAACACTCCTCGTGGCCCAGCTTGATGCCAGAAGGAAGTGTTCGGGTGTATCAGAGTCATTAAGCTAATCTTCAGACTGTAGGCCTTCAAAAAGTGCTGTTAATAAGGCCGTTTGCAGACGAGAGAGGCCTGGGACTGTTCCCATAATTAAAACCGGGGACTTATTTATTGTTGAAGATATGACTAATTGTCCTTTTGAGTCGTTATATTCAACAATTTGGAATGGGGAGGTGAATTCATTTTGATAGTGAACCATTAGTTTGTCAGCAATTTCATCGCCAGGAAATGGATGAGGTTTTTTATTGCCTTCTATTTTTACTCTAATAAGTTTCTGGCGATCTTTTTTATCATCACTTGACTCAAGATCATTAAAAATAATTTTTAAATCGTGAAAATGGAGGTTCGTTTTAAGAATAAACCAAAGCTCCTCAAAAAATGTCGTTCTGTCATTCGGCCATAGAGCTTTTAAGTGGGCCTGAACTTTAATTAGCTCCTCTAGGAGTGAAATATTATTATTTAATAACCAAGCAGAGCTGGACTGGTTAAGTAGCTTAAAACCAGCTCTGTTATCAATATGCTCAAAGCTATCTAAGGTGACGTTATAATCTGAGGCCTTTCGAACTGGGAAATACTTCGCTTGTTCGTTTAATACTTCCTTAAGCTCATCACTAAGCTCACTCTCTGTATAGAAAAGAACGCTCGGTGATAATTGATCAATCTCTTGAATTTCTATTGATTGGGACTGTTCGGGTTTAGCGTCCTGTTGATCTGACGAAAAGCTTTTAATTAAAAGTCTGTCGTTTGACTTTAAGATGGCGATTTTAAAGTTCATAAATAATATCCCGCTAGAAAAGGTCAAGTTTGTGGCAAGAGTTA
The DNA here is from genome assembly GCA_007116425.1 of Bacteriovoracaceae bacterium. Lineage (GTDB taxonomy): Bacteria > Bdellovibrionota > Bacteriovoracia > Bacteriovoracales > Bacteriovoracaceae > SKIL01. The sequence continues at coordinate 2,421 of SKIL01000190.1, forward strand.
ATCCTAATCAAAAAGATCTTGTTTGTGAATCATTGTGCGGCCTTTTCCGTCTGCTCTTTTATTTTGTAATGCATTAAGATAAATATATGTTTAATAATTGCCTTTTTAAGTCCTTGCTATTCATCGTTTTTGGGGGATTTGTTCTTCCCGGCCTTATCTGTTCACCTGCTTTTGCACAAGATGAGCGCTTTATTCGAGATATTTTTTCTCATCAACTTTCCCGACCTCAAGATCGCGCGCAACGCCAACCCATATATACAGCGGCCTCTCCATATTATCAGCTCGATATCACAGGGGACGGAAGAAGAGAGGCGATTGTTTATGAGAAAAGAGATGGACAAGACTGGATACATGTTCATGACTCATCGGGGAATCAGGTTTACTCCTACCGCTTCGATACTGTTGGACTCGACTCTCAGTTGTATCGCATTCAAAGAAGATCTTTATCTCGTGAGACGGATGCATTTTTATTGTATTTTTATGAAGGGCATACAGATTATTTAGAGTACCATGGAACTGGTCGATTATATGTTATGACAATGGATCGTCGAGAATTAGATAGCTTGAGTGTTTATCGTGGGCCGATTGTATGGCAAGAGCGCGATAGTTTTAGGCAGGGTTATTGGAACCGAGAGTATACAGTTGATTTACAAGATTTAAATGATAACGGTATACGAGAGGTTATAGTTCAAAACTATACTTTGCAAAGGGTTCTTCTTTATCGTGGAAGTGGTCATTGGCGAGAGATTTAAGATGCCTTTGGAACGTCGTCCTTTCCTTCTTTTTCTTTTCTTGCCCGGTTAATATCGATAGTATTTTCAGGAAAAGAGCTACTTGTCTCTTCTTTAATTTTCTTGTGAATAAACCACCAAACACCGAATGGCATACCTAAGAGTAGGGTCAGCAGGAGTAAGGTCGGGAAACTGGGGGCGTGGCCTTCTAGATCTGCTTGAGTCACTGAGGGAATATTTGATGTGACGATTTGAGGCGCTTGTGGTGCCTGATCACTTGCCGTTGCACGTAGCGCTTCTGAAGTTTGTGCTGGCACTTGGCCAAACTCAAAGCCTTGTGCATTTTCGGGCGCAATTTCTGGGTACTCGTCAATTGATAGACCTCTTACGGGGTCAACCGCAGGATGTCTCGAATGGGATAGAGAAACTATCGATGAGAGAATGAACAGCCCCGTAAAAATTAAAGTATACTTTTTTGTTTTTGGATTTTTCATCCCAACTCCTTCTGGGATTAGATCGGATAAACCGAGGGGAGACTTGAACTCTATCCTTGAGTTGTTCACCCTCAAGAATATTTTATCATACAAAACGAAAATTAAGGTAGGGGTAAACTTTGTACTCTACTTCTCAGGTTTTTACCTGTCTTCAATAGTCAGCTTCATACCGTTGTCGATTCCGACAATTTGTCCTAACTTGAGTGGCCTCCAAATATTTTCACCCGAAAGAGGTTCTGACGAAAAAATAAGGTGGTTAATGAGTCCATTAGTTGTGGGTGCTTCACATGACTGACCAAAGCTAGGACAAGAGTCTCTGTCAGGACACTTCTTTTTGTAAGTGCTGTAGTTAAGATGTTTTCCCCCCTGATGGGCCAGCATGATTTCACCATTTGTGAGGATAAAGGTGAGATAGGTCTCTTGTTCTCCAGCATTGTCAATTTTGCTGTATTCTCCAATAATCTTAATCAGACCCTCAACCGCCTCTCTCACACTTTTATTGAGAGTGTTATAGTCTAGGTGGACTGTATCGATAAGGTTTTGCTGATTAAGATGAGTTAAAAGATAGAAGAAAAAGAGTTCACTATCAGTCGTGCCAAGGATAAAGCGTCGAAGTTCTGGGTGAATTCTTTCCAGAATAATAGGTTTGAGCTGTTCAAAGTCTTTGATATTTCCATTGTGAGCAAAAGTCCATTTACCGAACTGGAATGGGTGGGTATTGAGGATACTATTTTCTCCAAGTGTGGCCTTTCTTATGTGAGCAATAACAGTTTGAGAGGAGACCACACCCGAGACTTTTTTAAAGATACTGTCTCCAAAAGCAGCTCCTGGAGACTTTATAAGGTGCGGTGAGCCCTTGAGGTAAAAGCTCACTCCCCAGCCGTCTGGATGGTAATTACTTTGGTGACCAAGCGCATTTTCAGCCTCGATGAGACTGGTATGAACCTGGCTGTTAATGACAGATCTAAAGCCAAATAGCCTGCACATTTTGTAGCTCCTAGGAACCTTATCGGCAAATTATTCTAAGTTGATAAATTTAATACTTCACAAAGGTATAATATAATAAGAATTGTTCAGAGGAGTGAATATTAATATTCCTGCCATTGCCAATCAGACGTACACAAAGCTAAAGAATCATCCCGTGTTCTCTAGCGCTTATAAAAGTGCTTTAAAGCTGCTTCGGCGAAATAAAAGTCCACGTAACCGTGCCAGGTTAATTCACAGTGAAATTGATAAAAGTATTACAAAGCTTTTTAAGGATCCACTGATAAAAGCTCACGTACAATGCCGCAGTCAATGTAGTGCTTGTTGTTATACTCAAGTAAGTGCAACTGAAGACGAGGCCATTGTCTTGGCCGACTATATTCAAAAACGAAAGGTCAAGATCGATTTTGATAGGCTTGAAAAGCAAGTCGTCGCACAAAACTCAGGTATAGAGTGGTATAAACTAAGGTATGCCGATCGGCGCTGCATCTTTTTAGGTGATGATAACCTTTGCCAAGTATACGAGGACCGTCCTAGTGTGTGTCGAACAAACTATGTTGTAAGTGACCCGATTATGTGTGATACCAGTGATGGTAAACTTAGGCCATTACAACTACTTAAAACGTTTGAGTCAGATATGATTATCGCTGCTCATTTCCATTTTTCTAAAAATAGTGGAACTTTGCCTCAAATGATCTACAATGCCCTATCACAAAACCTGGCCAGAGCTAAAGAAAAAATTCTAAGATAGTCCCATTCTCAAAGGGAGTATCTATGTTAAGAGTTTATGGAATTAAGAATTGTGATACCGTCAAAAAAACATTGAAATTTCTAGATCAAGAAAAAACAGACTATGACTTTATCGACTTTAAAAAGCAAGTTCCAACTAAAGAAGAAATTCTAAACTGGAAAAAAGTTTTTGGAGATTGGCCAGTTAATAAAAGAGGTCGCACATTTAAATCTGTCGCCGAAGATTTTGAAGCGGCTTCTGATAGTGAGAAAATCAAAATTATTCAAGAAAAAACATCGACAATTAGGCGGCCAATTACTACCGATGGAAAGTCTTTTTGTTTTGGTCACGATGAGGCATTTTTAAAGAAGCTAGTTTAAATTATGGCAAAACTCAAAAATCTAAAAAGCTTAAGAGAGCTCGCAACTGAAAATAGCGAATCTCAAGTCGTTTGGTCTGATGATGCTGGAGACTTAAAAAAAAAAAAAAATAAGACTGATTGTGAAAACAGTGTCGATGAGTCTAAGCTTTTACTTGAATTGAGGCGCCTGACTTCAGGAAAGGGAAGAGCTGTTATTGAAATAAAGGGGTTACCAGAAAATAAAAATTGGTCTAAAAAAATGGCGAAAATCTTAAAAAAGAAGCTCGGAGTAGGGGGAGCATTTAAGGATGACTTTATAGAGGTTCACACTGCAGAGCTTGAGAGAGTTGCACTTCTTTTTGATCAAATGAATATCAAGTGGAAAAAGACCGGAGGATAGCGATTTTGCGGTCATTTAAACAGTTAGAAAATCCACCGTTAATGAAAAAAAAAGAACATATCTTTGATGAGTTTGGTCTTGCTCGGAGTGATCCTTATTTTTGGTTTCGAGAGAAAGATAATCCCGAGGTCATAAAGCATCTTAATGAAGAAAATACTTTTTTTCATAAGCATATAGAGCTGGCCAAAGGGGCTGAGTCTGAGATTTTTAATAAAATGAAGTCTCGTGAACCTCGGGTCCGTTATGATGCCCCTGAAAAAGATGGTGCATATTATTATCAAGAGGTTTATCCAGAAAACTGTGAATATGTTCAAATTTGGCGCTGGAAAGAAGAAGACAGTCGTAAAAAACTTCTTTTTGATCTAAATTGTGAGCTTACTCAGTATAAAAACCGCAGAATCGAGAGCTGGCAAATATCACCAAGTCACAGTCGCTTGGCGATGGTTGTCGACTTAGATGGAAGTGAGTTTGGACATATTTTTTGGTTAGATTTATCAACCGGAGAGCTAATTAAGACATCAATTGAAATGTCTTGCTCATCAATCCAGTGGTCCCTATGCGAGGAAAGACTTTATTGGGTTGAACTAGACTCGGATTCGCGACCTTTTGCATTTAATGAATATCACTTAACGAGTGATTCAAATAGAACTCTTTACGAGGATAATGATCCAGCATACTTTTTATCAATAGACCTAAGTAGCTGTGAGAAGTTTCTTTTTTTCTGCTCATACTCTGTTACTGACTCTGAGGTAAAGATATTTGATCTTTCAACATCAAAGCTAGAATCGTTATTTACTCGCGGTTCAAATAGACTTGTTTATTTTGATCATCATGAAAATCTTGGATTTATAGCTCAATCTAACCATCGCTTTAAGGATCAGGGGCTCTACCTTTTAGATTCACCCCGACAAACTGTGGAGAAGTGGAAAATATTATTTGAGAGTCGGGATAATATTATTCTATCTTCTTATGCTGTAGGAGAGCATCATATTGTGTTAAGCACATTTGAAGGAGGGCTTCCTTGTGCCTATTTTCTTGATACCGAAACTCTTGAACTCGAGAGTATTGAATCACCTTTAGAAGGGCATTGGATTGAAAGTGTAGAAGAGTTTGACTTTAAAATGGATCAGGTTTTATTGAATCTCTGTTCGATGACTTCTCCCTCCTCTGTTTATGTATTTGATTTAAAAACACGAGAGGTGAAGTTTTATCATCAAGTCAAAATTGAAGGAGATTTTAAATCGAGTGATTATATTTGCAATGTTGAGTATGTTACCTCGGAAGATGGCTTTGTCTTTCCTGTAACGATGGCCTTTCGCAAGGACCAGAAACGAGATAAAATGCCAGTAATCCTTTATGGCTATGGCTCTTACGGCTCCGAAATGACTCCTTTTTGTGGGCTCGGGGCCTTGGAATTGATGGACCGTGGTGCAATTTATGCTATTGCATATATTCGAGGTGGTG
>SKIL01000331.1 GCA_007116425.1 Bacteriovoracaceae bacterium
CTAGCCCTCTAACAACCATTTCACGTGGGCCGTCTTCGATAACCTCAGCACCAACATCGATATTACTATTTTGAATGGCCTTAATTATGGCCGTAAAATGTGTGTCATAAGCAAAAAGTAAATTCGGATCGACATCAATCTGATACTCTTTAACAAAACCTCCAATGCTAGCGACCTCACTCACACCCTCAACCGACTGGAGGTGATAACGGACATAAAAATCTTGGATTGAGCGCAATTCTTGTAGAGATTTAGGGTTTAAAGAGTCTGCTTTATTTTCAATTGTATACCAGAAAACTTGTCCCAGCCCAGTGGCATCTGGGCCAAGAGACATTTGTGCTCCTTCTGGCAATCTTCTTTCAAAAGTAGAAAGCCTCTCTAGAAGACGCGCACGAGACCAGTAAAAATCAATATGATCGTGAAAGATCACATAAACATTCGACATTCCAAAGGCAGACATTCCACGAACATCTTTTACTCCAGGAACACCTTGAAGCTCTACTGATAAAGGATACGTAATTTGATCCTCAATATCTTTTGGAGATCGACCAGACCACTGAGTGAAAACAATCTGTTGGTTTTCTCCGATATCTGGAATCGCATCGATATGCGCCGTTCTCAGAGAGTAAACAGAGGCAATACCTATCGCGAGGAAAAGAATAAGAACCAAGCCACGATTATGGATCGCTCGATTAATTAAATTCTCAATCATCGCGACCACCTCGGAATTCTTCATAGCCTCCGAAAATTTGGGCCTGAGCATCTAAAAGAAAATTTCCCTCTAGAACAATCTCATCTCCATCTTCAAGTCCGGCCAGAACTTGAACATAACCACCGGCTTCCTGTCCCGTTTCAATAAGGCGTGCTCGGTATGTTCTCTCTCCTGTCCTAAACCAAACAACTTTTCTTCTTCCCGTATCGATTAAAGCTGATCGAGGAATGACGAGTTTATCGCTCCCCAAGTCTATCTCAATATTTGCTTCTGCAACCATTCCAGGTCGTAACAGGCCGTCACTATTATCGATTGTCGCTCTGACTTTCAAGGTTCTAGAAGATCGGTTAATCACAGGATCAATAAAGTCGATCTGACTCCTCCAGGTTTCACCAGGGAAAGCATTAAAGCGAATCTCGACTTCTTGCCCTAGTTGGACCAAGGCCGAGTCTGTTTCAAAAACATCAATCTCAAGCCACACGGTACTTAGGTCAACAAGATCAAAAAAACTTTCACCTTCATTAAAGTATCTACCGTTCACAGCGTTTCTCTGACGAACAATTCCACTCAAAGGAGAATAAATCCGTATAATCTCAGGTACACTTCCTTGCCTTGCCCACTGTTCATATTGTGATGGCAGAACACCCCACTGGCGAAGCCGCTCTTCAGACTGGCGCAAAAGATTTCGAAAGTTTTCACTCCTTTGCGATTCGTAATTTTGACGAGAAATAAGATATTCCTCACCGGCACTAATAAGTTGAGGCGAATAAAATTCTAGAAGTAAGTCTCCTTGTCGGATATAGGTTCCAGTTGAGCGAACGTGAACTCTTTCAACTCGACCCTCAACCCTAGCGGGGATATTACTTTCTTTTTCCTCTGCCTCGAGAACTGTGCCGAGGAAGCGAGAGTTTTTTTTCATCTGCATCGTTGATACAGGAAAAAAGCTTGGACGAAAGTGCTCTAGCTGTCCCTGCCTTAAACGAACTAATGCAATCACATCTCCTGGAGCCTCACGGTCATCAACTTTAATCATGTCTGTACCATCTAGAGGACATGGTCCAGGTGTCTGAGAAGTCACATCCGGAAAGTTTTCGCACTTCCAATAGGTTTTTCTCTCCGTACTAAATCCATCATCTTCCTCTCCATCATCTTCAACAGGAGTAAGGTTCATATGGCAAATCGGACAGCGCCCGGGCTCATCCTCCTTAATTTCAGGATGCATAGAGCAAGTATAGTAAACACTCGGCCCATCATGACTGTGATCATGTAAATGATCATCATCGTGGCCAGAGCAAGAGACCATAAAAAATGCCATTATAACTAAAACAAAAAAATATTTCTTTCTTAAATTTAGCACCGTTTTCTCCAATAAACTTTTTATCCATTAAAATTGAGGTCCTCACCTCTCAAGTACAGCATCTGAACTTTCTGACGTCTAAGTTGTTCTAGTATTCTCTCTCGGCGAAGCTGCAAATTTAAAAGTCTCTCCTCACTCGATTGCAATTCAGAGTAAGTTGCGCTTCCTCTTTGGTAGGCCCTTGCCGTAATTTCTCGCGAGCTTTGTGCGTAATTCATACTATTACTCTCCAGCACTCTCAGCTCATTTTCTAGAGAGTTAATCCGCTCTTTTGTTTGAGCAATCTCACGCTCTCTTTTTAATTTAAACTGTCTTAATTGTGCTTGGGCACTATTAAGCGTATGCCGACTCTCTCTTAAGTCTGAATGAGTACGGGTTGTAACAGGAATGGGAAATGATACCGTTAATCCGACAAAGTCATTTTCCCCCATCATATTTTTCATCTTCATATAGTTAACGCCGATTGTAGGATCAGGAATTCGAGCTCTTCTTCTCGCCGAAGCCATTTCATCACTTGATTTCTTTTGTTTTTGATAGACTTGCAGACGTGGATCGTTTTCTAAAGAACTGTCATCATCACTAGCAAGTACTATATTCACTTCATCCCAGTTAATACTTTCAAGCCATCTATCTAGGGTTTCGGTCGCAACAGGTTTTTCAAAAAGATAACGAAACTCATTCTGATTACGCCCTAACTGTACTCTCGCGGTGTAAAGCTCTGCTTCTAAGTCTGCAATCCTGATCTTAAGATCAAATATCGCTTGTTGGCCTACATTACCTCGCGAATACAAACCCTCTGTAACTCGCAACATGTCTTGAACCCAATTAAAGTTTTGAGAAATAATCCTCTCTCTTGCCACCAATGACTCTCGCTCAATCAATAGGCCATAAAAGTCACTTAATAATTGCCGAAAGCGATCTTGAGAAGAAAGAAGGCGACTCTCTGACTGGTGCATATAGCTTCGATGTAATGCACGGGTTCTTCCCGAAAGAGAAAATCTTTTTGAGATACCAATCATCATCTCGGTTCTCTCCATCTCACTAAAACTTAAAGAATCTAGAGGGACTTCTCTAACTTCTCCCATCAACATAGGATCGCCAGAAGAAGATTGCGAGCGAGCTCTATGTTGAAGTGCCGTTGAAGCCTCACGCTCAGAAACGACATAAGGGTGCTCTTGAAGAAGTTTTACCGCTTCTTGAAAAGTAAAGCTTTCAGCTTGAGCACTTTGAACGTTAAACCCTCCAAAAATTATTGTCGCAAGAATGGAGATTTTTTTTAAAACGTACATGATTTCACTTCATCTTTTTAAAAAGAGTTAATATTTCGTCAATTTTTTCTTCAGTTTTTTTAGGATCAGCATCTGGATTAAATGCGGCCTTCACACAGTGTCCAACGTGCTTTTCCAATATTGAAGCCTCTAAACTTTGAAGAGAGCTGCGAATGGCCCTAATTTGATTGAGAATGTCGATACAATAATCGTGACGTTCAATCATATTAGAGACTCCTCTGACCTGTCCCTCAATACGCTTTAAACGGTTAAGTTCTTTCTTGTGATCAGCTCCATGCATTTTATTTCCCTCCAACTGGTACGTAGCCAGCTCTAAGACTATTAGACACAACTGAAATACTACTTGCGGCCATAGCAATCCCAGCAAAAGCAGGGGGAAAGGGTGATGACCAAATTAGATAAAATAGGCCCGCGGCCAAAGGAATACACAACGTGTTGTACACAAAGGCCAGGAAGAGATTTTGGCGAATGATCTTCATTGAATGAGATGCTAGTCCCACAAATTCTTCAATTTTTGAGACTTCACCGTTTGTGATAATCACATCAGAAGCTTCCATGGCCACATCAGTTCCAGAGCCCATTGCCAAAGATAGGTCCGCTTGAGCTAAGGCGGGAGCATCATTCACACCATCTCCAACCATAGCGACTTTTTTTCCTTCTGACTGCAGCGCTTTGATCTTGTTTAATTTATCTTCAGGTAAAGCACTTGCTAGAAAATGCTTTAGCCCAACCTGCTCAGAAACTTTTTGGGCTATTTTTGCATTATCCCCGGTGACCATCCAGCATTCAATTCCTGCACTCTGTAAGCGCTCAATTGTTTGTTTTGCCTCCGGCTTAATTTCATCTTCGAGAACAAAAGAGCCTTCAAACTTTTTTTCGCGAGCAACATAGATATGCGTTCCTATATCATTATCCGGAATTCGAAGCTTAGCATCAGGAGCATATTCACTCATAAGCTTTTCATTTCCAATTAATATCTCTTCATTATCGATGCTCGCAACAATTCCTTTCCCCGGAACAACTTCAAAACTATCTGGCATATTTTCACTAATTCCTCTTTCCGAGGCGAAGTTTAGAATCGCCTTTGAAAGGGGATGTTCAGAAAAGCTTTCAACTGTGGCCACTCGCTGCAAAAAGTTTTTTTCATCAACTCCATCTTCTAAAATAAAGTCACTGACTCGGGGTCTTCCAAACGTAATTGTCCCGGTTTTATCAAAGATAATGGCATCAATGCGGCTTCCTTTTTCTATAACTTCACCTCCACCAATCAAAAGCCCTCTGCGTGAAGCTCGCCCCGTTGAAACAACAACAGCAGTCGGAGTTGCTAGGCCAAGAGCACAAGGGCATGCGATTACAAGCACTGCAATCATTGACGAAAGAGCATTTCCCCAGACCGGCATAGGTCCCCAATACAACCATGCAAAGAAAGTGAAGATGGCAATCACAATAACAATGGGAACAAAAACGCTACTGATTTTATCTGCATACCGCTGAATTGGAGCTTTATTCATTTGAGCTCTTTCCACAAAGTCGACAACTCCCGCTAAGAAGGTCTCACTTCCAACTTTTTTTGCCTTAAAATCAATCGTCCCCTCACCGTTAATCGTCCCCGAAAAAACTTCCATCCCTTCGGCCTTTTCAACAGGAAGTGATTCCCCGGTTAACAGTGATTCATCAATACTCGTCTTTCCACTGGTGATCTCACCATCTACGGGAATTTTTTCTCCTGGCCGCACACGAATCAGCATATTTTTTTTGACTTCTTCAAGTGGTACTTCCGTTTCAACACCATCCTCTCCAATAACTCGCGCCTTCTTTGCACTTAAACGGTAAAGTGAATCCATATCTCTCAAGGCCTTCTTCTTGGCCTTGGCCTCAAAAATTTTCCCAAGAATAACAAAAGAGATAATAAAACCTACGGCCTCAAAATAAACCTGAATTGAAAATCCCCATCTCTCAGCTGTTGCTGTAAAGAATGTGACAAACGTACTATATATAAAAGCTGCGGTTGTCCCCAGACCAATCAATGTGTTCATATTTGATTGACCAGTTCTAAAAAGAACTAATAAGGCCTTTAAGAACTCGGTTCCAAGCCATGCCCAAATAGGTAGAGCAAAGGCAAATTGAAGCGGCCAATTGACCTCTCTAGACATATTCATTCCCCAAGGAGTCATCTCAAGAAAAAAGAGCCCCATAGATAAAGTGATGGCCACATAAAAGCGCCACCACTTGCTGGAAACGTCTTCACTATCATCGGATAGAGATTGCTCTGAGAGCTCAAATCCGGCCTTGGAAACTTTACTCTTAAGTTCTTCCCAATGATTTTCATCGACAAGTTCGAATGTTCCCGTTTCGGTAGCAAAGTTGACTTGCGCAAAATTTAAAGAGGGAACTTTTTTGGCCACTCTTTCAATTGTTGAGGCGCAACTGGCACAACTCATTCCATTTATCTTAAATTGTTTTTTACTCATTCACCCCTACCCGCTTTTTATGCACTCACACTTTGCATTTTTGTGACTTGAAAACCAGAAGCTTCGATCGCTTTTTTTGCATCAAGGGGACTTCCATCAAAACTCGTTGGTAAACTTACTCGCTTAGCTTCTAGGTCCACTTCGGCTTGAATGCCGCTAAATTCCTCACTAAATATCTTCTTTATTTTTGAGGCACATCCCCCACAGCTCATTCCTTCCACAGTAAATACAACTTGCTTATTCATTTCTTAGCTCCTTATTTTGAAAGCTCAATATACCCCCTAGGGGTATATTACATGTCAGGAAAATGCAAATTTTTTTAAAACTTCACTTGATTAGCTACGCGCTTAATATAATCCTAATGACTTACAATCTATAAAGGGACAACTTATGCCTTACAACTCAGTGCAAAAAATTCTTCCAAATAACTTTGAGCCAGAAAATCACTTCTATGAAAAGTCCCTCAATGCTCAAATTCACCCACTTGTGAATTATTTCTTTAATCTTGATCACGAGCGCATTATCAGTCGCTATATTCATCTCAACCCTACAGTTTGCGAGAAAACACTTCGAGAACTCTTGAGCTACCAGGCCAAATTTTTCTACTGGGGTGGCTCTGACCTTTTTTATGTCACAACAGAGGAAGGAAATCGCCGCATGGTTATCATTGAGACCAACTCTTGCCCCTCTGGGCAAAAATCAATGCCCTCGCTCAGTGATTATGACGAACACAGAGGCTACCGTTTCCTAATTGAAGAATCCTTTTTACCTGCTCTGAAAAAAAGAAAACTTCCAAAAGGAAAACTCGCCGTCATTTATGATAAAAACTATATGGAGTCCTCAGGCTATGCATCGACTCTTGCGGATCTAACAGGTGAGGAAGTTTATCTTGTTCCTCATATGCATACGAAGGATGGGAAAAAATCAAAGATCTTTCTCGAAAATAGGGACGGAGTGCTCACTATCGTTGGAACACCAGAGGGAGATATCCCGATTAGAGCAGCTCTTCGCTATCTCACTCAAAAGCCATGGAATCGACTCCCCCTTCAGAGTAAAACATTTATCTATAATCCTATTATGGTATGTTTAGCTGGAGGACGTAATAAACTCGTTGCAAGTAAGGCCTACGAACTCTACAACTCTGAAATTTACGAAAGTGGATTGAAGATTAACTTCCCTAAAACTATCCGCGACGTCTCCAAGGCAGAAATCCCTCTCTGGATTGAGCACTTCGGAGGTCACGGTGTTATTAAGATTCCTTATAGCAATGCCGGCCAAGGTGTTTACACGATTACAAGTGAGAAAGAACTCAAAGATTTTATGGCCCTCGACTTTGACTATGATCGCTTCATTGTTCAATCATTGATTGGTCACTACGCTTGGAGTTCACACTCTAACGAAGGACGCTTCTATCATATTGGAACTGTCCCCAATAAAAAGAAGAATATTTTTGTTGCTGATTTAAGAATGATGATCTACTCGGGAAAAAATGGTTTAAAACCTTGTGCTATCTATGCGAGAAGAGCACGAACACCACTCACGGCCCAATCCCCGAGCAATGGAGATTCTTGGGCGATTCTAGGAACAAACCTCTCGATTAAAAAAGATGAAAATGTTTGGGACTCTGACACTAGCCGCTTAATGCTTATGGATCGAAAAGATTTTAATCAATTGGGTATTGGAATTGATGATCTTTTAGATGCCTATATCCAAACAGCTCTTTCGATTGTGGCGATCGATAAGATGTGCCA
>SKIL01000292.1 GCA_007116425.1 Bacteriovoracaceae bacterium
TGAGAAGAGTCGTTCAGGCCGGGCTTAGTGGGTTGCGGTTTTACGGAAAGACAGGAACATCAAATCAAGGAAATGATACGTGGTTTACATTCTATGATGGTGAGCACTTAGGCTCGATCTGGTTGGGAAATGAAGGGCGACGTAGTAGTGAAAATATTGGAATCTATGGGAGCTCTGCGGCATATGGTGTTTATGGGGAATTTGCTCGCTATAGTGGAAAAAGGTTTCCAGAAATGAGGTGCCACTAAATTATGCACTTGAATAATTAGAGTTGAAAAAGAGTTGAATTAGGGTTATATTTCAGAAATTCAAATCAATACAGGGGTGTCGACAAGTGGCTAAGTCAGCAGATTTTGATTCTGCCATTCGTAGGTTCGAGTCCTACCACCCCTGCCATTTGTTCACCGACGTACCGACCTTTGGGAGATCGCGAATATGAAGCGAATAGTCCTAGTTTCAGGAACCTCTGTGCCTGATCTTTCTCGAAAAATTGCAGACTTTCTCGACGTTCCACTTGTTGATCCTCAGGTGATAAGGTTCGCTAATGGGGAAATTTTTTGTGAAATCGAGAAAAATGTTCGGGGGGCCGATGTTTTTGTTATCCAGTCTGGCTGTGCCCCAGTTAATGACCATCTAATGGAATTATTGGTGATCATTGATGCGCTTAAAAGAGCCTCTGCAAAATCAATTACGGCCGTTACCCCGCACTATGCCTATGCTCGGCAGGACCGAAAATCAAGTCCCCGAACTCCAATATCGGCCAAGCTTGCGGCGGATCTTTTGACAACAGCAGGAGCGACCCGAGTTATTACTATGGACCTGCACGCTGGTCAGATCCAAGGATTTTTTAATATTCCTTTTGATAATATTTTTGCCTCACCCGTCTTGCTTGGATATGTGAAAGAGCACCTCTATAGTGAGGATCTCGTCTTCGTGTCTCCTGATGCTGGAGGAGTTGAGCGAGTTCGATACTACGCCAAAAGAATGAAGACAGATATTGCTATGATTGATAAGCGGCGAGTGGGAACGAATGTGGCTAAGGCAATGAATATTGTCGGAAATGTTGAAGGAAAGGACTGCCTGATTGTTGATGATATGATTGATACTGCTGGAACGTTGGTTGAAGCGTGTCGAGCACTTAAACAAAACGGCGCTAAAAAAGTTTATGCATGTGCAACTCATCCAGTTTTTTCTTCACCTGCGGCCCAAAGAATAGCAGAAGCTGAAGAGTTAGATAAAGTCATTGTGACTGACACCATTCCTTTAAGTGAGGAGTGTAAAAAAGTTGATAAGATTGTGGTTTTATCCATCGCCGAAATTTTATCGAAGGCGATCCATCGCACTTTTAATAACGATTCTGTAAGTTCTCTTTTTATATAGCAGAAAGTAATGATTCGGTTAATTGCTTCGCTAGGAAATCCCGGGATTGAATATCACAATACGAAACATAATATTGGATGGGATGTCTTAGAGTACTTGTCATTCGCTGGTGATTTGAGGTGGACGGACAAGTATAAAGGTCTCTATGCCAACTATGAAGGCTTTGAAGAAAAGCTACATTTAATTAAACCGATGACATTTATGAATCTTAGTGGTGAATCCATTCGCCCTTTGTCCCAGTTTTTTAAAATTCCACCAGAAGAAATTCTTGTGATTCATGATGAATTAGATCTCCCTTTTGGGTCTATAGCATTTAAGAATGGAGGAGGACTGGCCGGTCATAATGGGTTGAAGTCAATTGCCGCTCAATTGGGGACTCAAAACTTCAAACGTTTACGTTTGGGTATCGGGCGACCAGATAGGGGCTCTGTTAGTAGTTGGGTTCTATCAGGTTATCCTCCGCAGCAAAAAATGTTGATCGATGACTATTTGCAAGGTGCCGCAAAAGCGATAGAAGTTTGTTTAAAGCAAGGCTTTGAAAAGGCCGCAAGTCAATATTCAAAAAAGAAAATAGTTACGAGTGAATAAAGATAAAAGGAAAAAAGAATGGCAGTAAATTGTGGAATCGTAGGCCTACCAAATGTTGGAAAATCGACAATTTTCCAAGCTCTTACTTCAGCACCAGCAGAGGCTGCAAATTATCCGTTTTGCACGATTGAGCCAAACGTTGGAATTGTAAACGTTAAAGACGATCGACTGGGAAAGATATCTGCACTTATTAAGCCTAAAAAAATAATTCCAACGACTGTTGAATTTGTAGATATTGCTGGTCTCGTTCAAGGCGCCTCAAAAGGGGAAGGGCTAGGCAATCAATTTCTAGGGCATATTAGACAGGTAAGTGCTATTGTTCATGTTGTTAGATGTTTTGATGATCCTGATGTTGTTCATGTTAATGGCAGGATCGATCCTATAGACGATATTGAAACGATTAACTTAGAGTTGGCCTTGGCCGATCTTGAGCAGGTTCAGAAAAAACTGACAGGTCTTCCTCGTAGTATCAAAAGTCATAATAAAGAAGTTTCAGATAAGGCAAAAAGACAATTACCGATCTTAGAAAAACTCGCTAAAGAGCTTGAAGATGGAAAAGCGGCACGTTCGGTTGAATTAACTGAAGAGGAGCTGGAGACAATTAAAGAGCTTAATCTCATTACTTTAAAAAAAATGCTCTACCTTTGTAACGTTGATGAAGATCATGTTGGGTCTGATAATGAATATATTCAAATGGTCAAAGATTTTGCGAGCAAAGAAGGCGCTGAAGTTTTGAAGATATGTGGAAAATTAGAGTCAGAAATTGCTTCGCTGGAAACTGACGAAGAAAAAGAGGAGTTTTTAGAAGCTGCGGATATAAAAGAATCCGGAATCGATAAGCTAACGAGAGTGGCCTACCACATGCTTGGTTTGAACACTTATTTCACAGCTGGTGAAACAGAAGTTAGAGCGTGGACATTTAAAACTGGTGCAAAAGCTCCACAGGCCGCAGGTATTATTCACTCAGACTTTGAGCGGGGCTTTATTAAGGCCGAGGTCTATCATTGTGAAGACCTTTTTAATTATGGGTCCGAAGCAAAAGTCAAAGAGAATGGAAAGTTTCGAATTGAAGGTAAAGAATACCTTGTAAAAGATGGTGACGTCATTCACTTTAGATTCAATGTCTAATGAACTCCCCCTGAACAAACTCAGGGGGCAATCTTAGTTTGTTGCCGAATAGCTACTTACACGAAATGAATCGGCAATAGATTGGTTAAGATTGATTTCCTCGTTGATTAAACGGTAAAAAAACATATTACGATAAATGAATTTAACATAATTGCGAGTTTCCCTAAATGGGATTGTTTCAATAATTTTTAGAGGGTCATCATGTTGAAAAACTTCAGCTCTCCAACGGTTGACTCGATGAGCTCCAGCATTATATGAGGCGAGTGTAAAAATAAGATCGCCTTCGTATTGATTAAGCCTTTTTGAAAAGTACTGTATCCCTAAGCGAATATTTAGCTGAGGATCTTCAAGTTGCCGTGGTCGTACATTTCGTTGAAGCATTCTCGCTGTTGCAGGCATAAGCTGCATCAAGCCTCGGGCGCCAGCTGATGATATCGCCTTTGGGTTAAAGGCCGACTCTTGTCTTATAAGGCTAAGGATAATAATTGGATCAACATTTGTTGATACTCCCTGAATGTCTCCACTATAAGCTAGGGGAAATAAGTCGTTAAGGTTTATATCCGCCATCGTAATAGTGCCACTCCTTAGGGAGTTGTTTACCAGTCTAAAGGTCTGTAAAAACTCCTGGTGAGAATTGAGTGCATATGTGAAATCTCGAATAAGCTGCTTTTTTAAGAGCTGGCCGGATATTGATTGAGATAGATTATCATTAGTAAGGTGAGATTTAATATTTGATGAGAGCAGATGATTAATTTCATCATAGCTCCAGTGACCCATTCCAAGTTTTGGCCAGATATTTACTCTTGCTACGGCGGCCCGAAAATAATCACTATAATCCGTTCGTTGATGATTAATATATTTTTCAGGGGCAGAGATTGAAGTCGCGAGATATCTTTGTATGAGAGGATTATCTGGGTTAACACGAGTTAGATCTTTTGATGCCAGAATAGCATAATAAGTCATGGGGTCATCAGTAATGATGTTCTCATAAATTGAAATGGCCTGAGCTCTTCTATTTTGTTTTTTGAGTACTTTGGCCGTCCAATATTTGATCCTAGTGTTGTAGTCATTTAGGTTAGTGAGAATTTTGTGATGATTAAGCGTGCGTTCAGCTAGTTGGTACTCATCTCGAATAATGTCGGCCCAAAGGAGCTGGAAGACAAAATCGTTATGAGTACTGCCAGTAAAAAGTTTGCCAGCATTAGAGTAGATGTGTTTTGCATGGTCAAATTGAGAAGACCGAACGAGATCTTGACCAATGAAAAGAAAGTTTCGTGATGCTTGTGATGCCGGGATATATTTTCTGTTTTGTTGATAGAAGCTTAAGGCTTGGTTGAAATAGTTAAGAGCATCGTTGATTTTGTTTGCTTCAATACTTTCTCTTGAGTTCGTTGTAAGTTGATTAAATTCTGATGTAAAGTAGCGATTTGCAGAAGGATCTGCGTGACCTAATTCTTGAATGTGGTTGGTAAGCTTAGCGTTTATATAAAGATTCTCAATCAGTTGCTCTTGTGGGTGAATGCTATGATTCACAAGATGGTCAATAATCATTTCGGACAACTGAATAAACATTGAGCTTTCTTTGTCGATGCTTGATAAAATATTGCTAAGGTCTGACTGGTGTCGAGGAGCAAGGAAGTCTGTAATGTGAACCCTAATATAATCGATATCGTTACTATTGGGCCGATTCTCTCGAAGAAGAGTACCAAGTTGATTATGGCAAAAAGAAATAATATTTGACTCTAGGTTTTGAGCTATGGGAGAAAGATCTTCATGCTTAGTGAAATTACAATAATTATGAAAATTGTTATGAGTTAGGCGGTTTGAATAAATTCCATGAATGATTGAAACTAACTGATGAAAATCATCGAAGGCATCTGTTTGAGATTTGAGCCTTATAAGATTTCTCGTTGCCCGTAGATTTGTACGGTAACGTCTCGTACTGTTTAAGAGGTCTACAATTTCTCTGGCAAAACGTTCATCAGCAGTCGTAGCTTTATAGTGAAAGATATGTTCACTAGATTTTAAAGTCGTCGGGACAGAGGAGTGCAGTGCCGGTGTAAAAACAAGCGTGAAGGTAAAGATAAAGACAGAGCAAGCTCTTATATAAAATTGCAATGTGACCTCCTGTCATCTGTGCAAAAAAATATGGCCTTTAGCGATTGTTAAACTTTTCTTGCATCTCGTTCAGTCGCTTAGAAATTTGCTGAATGACGACTTTTTTATCGTCAGGAACGACAAGGCTTAAATTGTTAAGGTATGAATTTACTTCTTCGAGATAAACCATGTCGTTTTTGTAGTCCTCTTTCAGCTTGGCAAAGGCCTCATTATAACCCTCGGCGACTTCTTGAAAGTAGTCACCTTCCCTAAACTTAAGGTTACCATTATCTCGGCCATCTCTGATAGCGGAAAAAAACATCATGAGCTTGTAGAGGGGCCCAGCAACCTTATGAGTCAAAAAGATGCAAATAATAAAAGTCATTGCAATAAAACCTAATTGCCAAAGGCTTAATATTACAATGAGTGTCCACCTTTTTTCAGATAGTTGAGTCTCTAGCTCTGGAGCGAACTGCTTGCCATACTCCATAAAATTACTCATGAGATCATAGATAGTTAGAGGATAAATTAAACTCGATAGAAAGAGTAAAAAGCATATATAGAGACTAAACCTAATTTGAAAAGGTGGGTTGATTAAATATATACGTCTTTTGTATTTGGCCACAGTAGATGGACTCCTAAGCAATCAAATCATTAAGCACTATTCATGATAACGAGAATTTATCTTACTCACCAGCATTTTCTTGTGGGCCGAAATATGAAGCAATATTCCTTTAAAAGGTCGCAAATATGATGATATAGAGGTCTTCAAAAGGAAAAGGAGATCGGCATGACATCAGATCAAAATGCTCGGGAAATATTAAGTATTGCGAAAAATATTAAAAATCCCTTAACGGGAAAAACCTTGGGAGAGGAACAGCGACTTGTTTCAGTTGCACCTATGGGTCAAGGATTTGAAATTACATATAGAAGAGATGGGATTGATCCAAAGTCAAAAAGGCAAATCGAGGATGGTCTGGTGTTCGCGCTAAAGGGTTTGTGCCAAGAGGAATATTTAAGAGTAAAAACAGTCTCTGAAAACTCTTCATCCGATGTTTATCAAAAATCTAAATCGAATGATAGTGCTCCAACTCAGCAGGCAAAAATTCAGGCGGGTCATGGCCCGGCACAGGCAAAAAAGAAAAGAGTCATGGGCGCAAAAAAAGTACTGGCCGTTTCTTCTGGAAAGGGTGGTGTGGGCAAGTCAACTGTCTCGGTTAACCTTGCATGCGCTCTTAAAAATAGAGGAAAATCTGTTGGTCTTATTGATGCTGACATTTATGGCCCATCAGTACCGATGCTTTTGAATATGAGAAATGAAAAACCGCAAAGTCGCGACAAAAAAATTATTCCATTGGAAGCTTATGGACTAAAATTTATTAGCTTTGGCCTGTTTATTGAAGAAAGTGATCCTGTTATTTGGCGTGGGCCGATGTTAGGAGGAGTACTTAATCAGTTTCTTTTTGACGTTGAGTGGGGAGAGCTCGATTACTTAATCATTGATCTTCCACCTGGAACTGGAGATATGCAACTTTCAATGGTGCAGGCAACTGAAGTTGATGGGGTCGTGGTCATTTCAACGCCTCAGGATGTTGCGCTCTTAGACTCTAAAAAAGGTTTGAAAATGTTTGAAGCTGTTCAAGTTCCAGTCCTTGGAATGATTGAGAATATGAGCTATTTTGCTCCAGACGATATGCCGGAAAAGAAGTACTATATTTTTGGAGAAGGTGGAGTTAAAAAATCTGCGAAAGAATTAGGTGTTGAATTCTTAGGTGAAATTCCACTTGAAATAGCTCTAAGAGAAGGCTCTGATAAAGGTGTTCCTTATATGACTCGGGGAGAATTTGAAGGAAGGCCAGTCTGGAATGCTTATACTCAAATTGCTGCACATCTTGATAGTGAGGAAGTACCTGGTGATGAGCAATCTCAAAAAACAGGTGGATTCTTTAAGCGGATGTTTAAGGGAGAATAGTTTTGGCGTTGATAAAAATTCTCAAAGAGCAAGAAACCTTTGGCTTTACTGGAAGAATAAATATTCTGGATAAAAAGTCAGGTCAATTCCTGGGCGTTATTATGCAGGAAGAGGGTGTTATTGTCAGTGCGAGATATCATCAAGAGAAAGGCAAAAAGGCACTCTATCGCTTAACTATTGATGATCTTCAGCAGGAAGAAGAAAGCCGTTCTGATTTAAAATTTGTGGTTGAGCCTGAAATTATTGAAGATGCGGATCGAGGTTTTGAACTAACAGTTGTGGCGTATGAAAAAATGGCGAAGCAATTATTTGAAA
>SKIL01000072.1 GCA_007116425.1 Bacteriovoracaceae bacterium
ATAATGTACAATATGTTATAGGCTTTGAAGACTTTGTTGATAGTTATACTTAGCAAAAAACTCTGGAAGCTCTCGATTAAAAATAAACTGCCCCCACCTCTGCTTCTCTCCGACTCCAAAAATAAACAAGAGAATAAAACCAAATGACACCAAGAAATACGACCAGCTCTTTTTAAGAGGAGCAATAACAAAAGCACGATAGGTACTTAAAACACCCATCCAAAAAATAAAGAGTGTTTGCAAGTAACATGTAAAACCATTGCGATAAACATAGATTTGATCAAAATATTCATAATTAACGAAAACAAGAAAGACCCCGTAAAGGACTAGAAATATCAGAGTCGGCCAGCCATAAAGCTCAATTTGCTCCATATCGTCAGGGAAAAACAGATTTTTCACTTTAGTCATCGCAGAACTCATACAATCTCCCAAGGTATCTTTAATTTCTAATCTTTCGACTCATCATCATCTTTGGTGTACGTAAAAGGTTTTGGCCTTTGTCCCCCACCTAAGCGTTTTGGTCGAGGTACAGAGTCAGTCTCTCCAGCATTCTCTTTATTTTTTTCCCAATGTCGAACCCAATCTTCATTCTGAGAGGCCTTATTCTTTTCCTCTCTTTTTGCACGACGTTCATCGTAAATTTTTCGAACGTCGTCTTTTTTGCGTACTTTTATTGCAGGGTTATTTTTTCTATGCTGAGACGATGTTTTACTCTGAAGGCGGGCCTGATCTTTTTGTTTATCATGATCAGAGATATCAATTGTGATATCTCCTTGAGCATAAGTCTGACAGGCCAACCTTTCTTTAGTAATATGAAAAACGTTACCAAGAAGCGCTAGTTCTTCAAAAGGTGGAGGAGACACTTCATCTTCTCCGCTTCTTATTTTTATGATGCAGTCACTACAACTTGCAACCCCTCCACAAGAAGACTTGATATAAACACCTCGATCACGTAGGGCCTCTAAAAGGTTTTGATCATCTCGGACTTCAATCACTTCTTCTGATGGATAAAGTGTTACCTTTGCCATTATACATGCCTCTTAAGCTTCGACTCAATACCTTCAAGAACTTTTCCCTTAAAAGGCCTTAGCATAAAGCTTAAATCTAAATCGACTTTGCAATGATTATCGTAAAAAACAAGATTTAAAGTAAAACCTTTTCCAGTTGCACTGATTTTTTTACCAGAATCATCAAAGTCGACATCTGCCTTAACACCAAATTTTTGTACATACTCAGGGGTGATTTGCTCTTTTGCAGTATTATAGGCTTCTTCACCATTGGCAGCTTTTTGATACTCAACATTCATTTTCAAAAACCCTTTTTAATTCTTTCCAGTTGACCCAAATCCACCAGAACCTCTTTCTGTTGAACTCAGCTCATCAACCATTTCAAACCGTGCCTGTAAAACTGGAGCAAATACCATCTGTGCAATTCTATCACCGTGAGTGATAACGGCATCCTGAGATGAAGAAAAGTTGCCAAGGATAATCTTCACTTCACCTCGGTAATCAGCATCAATAGTTCCAGGACTATTTACAACTAATAAGTCTGTTTTAAGTGAAAGACCTGACCTTGGGCGAATTTGTACTTCAAATCCCTCAGGGATCTCAAAAGCAAGACCTGTTGGGATGAGCTTTCTTTCACCAGGAGCAATCACAAGACTTTCACCAGGCCCCAAACACGCCCTTAAATCAGCTCCAGCAGCTTGAGATGTCTCATAACGAGGAAGGGCCAAACCATCGTCATAATGGTCTAGCCGCTTAATTTTTAAAGTAGGATTTTGTTCCATCTTTAATACCTATCCTAGATTAAGATTTCTTTTTTAGTGGCTCAACAGCTTTAGCAGAAAGCTTGAGGCGCCCCATTCTATCAACTTCCATAACCTGAACTTTGATCGTATCACCTTCTGAAACATACTCATTCACATCGTTGACTCTTTCATCAGCAAACTCTGAAACGTGTACAAGGCCTGAGATGCCAGCAGCGATATCAACAAAAGCACCATAATCTTTTATCGTGACAACTTTTGCATCGTACTGAGTCCCAACTTCTGGACCATTCATTTGCAATTGAATCTGATTAAGACATTCAGCGATCTTTTGCTTGTCTGTCCCTACAATTCTCACAGTTCCGTCTTCATCAATCTCAATATTAACGTCGAAAAGTTCTTGAACTTTCTTAATATTTTTTCCACCTGGGCCAATGAGCATACCAATTTGATCTTGTTCAATTTTCAAAGACTCAATTCTTGGAACACCATCTTTTAATTCTTTTCTCTCTGTTGAAATTGTTTTTGCCATTTCAGAAAGAATATGAAGACGTCCTTCTTTTGCTTGCTCAATCGCCTCTTTCATAATTTCAGAAGAGAGACCTGCAATTTTAATATCCATCTGGATTGCTGTAACACCGTCAGTTGTACCAGCAATTTTAAAATCCATATCACCTAGGTGATCCTCATCTCCCAAGATGTCTGAAAGAATCGCATACTTTTCACCTTCAACAATTAGACCCATAGCAATTCCAGCAACAGGCTTCTTAATCGGGACACCTGCATCCATCAATGCCATAGAACCAGAACAAACAGATCCCATTGAACTTGAGCCATTACTCTCTAAAACCTCACAAACGACTCGAGTTGTATAAGAGAATTCTTCTTCACTTGGCATAACGGCCTTAAGAGCTCTTTCGGCCAGGTTTCCATGACCAAGCTCTCTACGTCCAACACCTCTTACCCCACGTGCTTCACCAACACTGTATGGAGGAAAGTTATAATGAAGGTAGAATTTATTATAGTGTGTTCCCACAATACGATCTGACATCTGATCACCGGTTGAACCACCAATGGTTACAGTTGAAAGAACTTGTGTCTCTCCACGTGTAAATAGGGCCGAGCCGTGAGGGGCAGACAAGATATTCGTTTCAGTTTCAATTTGACGAACTTCATTTAACTTTCGCCCAGCAATTCTTTCTTTTTTATCTAAAATTTTTGCGCGCATAACTTTAGAGATGGCAGCATCAGCAGCTTCGCTTGCCCATTTAGAAAACTTTGCATCGGCATCCAGTCCAAAATCCTGAGGTCTCTTTTCAAGTTCTTGAGCAATTGTCTTTTGAAAGGCGCGAACTGCAGCTTGTCTGGCCTTTTTCTCACTAACTGCCAAACACTCATTTGCTCCATCGAGAAATTCCGTCATGGCCTTTTCAATCAATTGATTATTACTTTCAATTGGCTCGTACTCTCTTTTTGGCTTGCCAACCTCTTTAACCATTCCATCAATGGTTTGAACCATTTCCTTAATCTTCTCATGGCCCCAATTGATAGCGGCCAAAACATCTTCTTCAGAAGCTTCTTGGGCCTCACCTTCAACCATTAAGATGGCGTTATGAGTTCCAGCAATGGCAATTTCTAGGTCCGAGTTTTCCCACTCACTGGCGGCGGGATTTAAAACAAAGTCACCATTAATTCGACCAACTTTACACGTGGCCATTGGCCCATTAAATGGAATATCAGAAATACTGAGAGCAGCTGAAGCTCCAATTCCGGCCAAAACTTCTGGGTCTCCACCCTCTCCATAAGAAAGAACGGTACACGAAACAACCGTGTCGTAATAAAAGTCTTCAGGGAAAAGAGGTCTAATCGGACGATCGATAAGACGTGCATTCAATGTTTCTTGAGTTGAAGGGCGGCCTTCTCGCTTCATAAAGCCACCAAGAAATTTACCGGCCGAATAAAACTTCTCTGTATACTCTACGAGTAAAGGAAAAAAGCTTTGTTCAGGATTAAGCGATTGACTCGCGCAAGCTGTTACAAGAACCTGCGTTCCTTCAGAAGAAACGAGAACAGATGCATCGGCAAGCTTTGCTAGACGACCTGTTTCAATTGTCACTTCTTTTCCACCGTAATTAAGAGTAAAAACTCTTTTGTTTTGATTCATGAATAACTCCTCATGATTTAGCTTTCAGGTAAAACCTGAATACCAATTAAATGCAGACAACCAAAAAGTTGGCCCACTTGCATTGGCAATAATTTATAAAAATGAGAGTTGATAAGAACTTGAGATCTAAATCTTATTTAAGAATTATTTTCGTCGTAGAAATTTAAAGAATATTTGAAAAATAAAAAATGTTTTAGTCTTCAAATATCCCTCAAATTCCTTGCCGACATTCTTAAACCCATCAGAAATTGAACTATAAACTCTCAAACTACTAATATCTTAATACTCAAGTAAAGTAATGCAAACAAAAAAAAGGGAGGCTCGAAACCTCCCTATTAATTGAAGTAAATTACTTCCTTAAGCCTAGCTCTTTAATAAGTTTGGCATAACCTTCTCTATTTTTTGAGAAGTAATAACGTAGAAGACGCTTTCTTTGACCTACAAGCTTTAAAAGACCACGATTTGAGTGGTAGTCATGAATATGCTTACCAAAGTGAGGCTTTAGGTTTTCAATACGTCTTGTAATCAATGCAATTTGAACAGCTGTAGAGCCTGTGTCATTTGCATCTTTACCAAACTTTTCAACGATTTCTTTTGTTTCTTGGGCCGTAATCATATTCATTCTCCTTTTACGAGAAATTACGCCATGAACCAAGTAATGGGGGCCAATCTCCCAAGACCTAGAACAAGGACAGTTATATTGCAGGGAATCTAACGAATAAAGTCCGACATGTAAACCTTTAAATTCTCCATTAAGCGCTGCTCAATCTGTCTGATGCGCTCACGAGAAACACCATATTCATCGGCTATGGCCTGCAGAGAGGGAGGAATTTCAGATAGGAGTCTTTTTGTAAAAATTTCACGATCACGAGGCTTGAGCTGCTTCAGAAAATCACCTAGATGTTCATTTAAAATTTCAACCCCCTGACGCACTGCAACTTCATCTTCCAGGCCACTTTCACTGCCAGTAAAAGTATTTGAACCAGTGGCAGAGTCATCCATGGAAAGAATATCGAGAAGTGAGTTTCCACCAGTTTCATTTTGGTTCAGGGGCTTATCAATACTGACCTCTCCCCCAGCTGGACCTAGCCGCCGAGACATCACTTCAACGGCCTTTTCAGAGACACCGAGATTTTCACTAATAGTTTTAGTATCAGGCTCAACGCCCATTGAGAGCAAACGGTTTTTCTCTTTCATCAAATTATAAAATAACTTTTTCTGGTCGTTAGTCGTGCCAATTTTCACTAAGCGGAAATTGTCGAGAATAAACTTTAGTATATAGGAACGTATCCACCAACTTGCATAATAAGAGAGTTTTGCACCTTTTGTGATATCATACTTAGAGACGGCCTTCATGAGTCCGATATTTCCCTCTTGGATAAGATCCATTACATTCGAGTAGGCGTGGCGATACTCCATAGCAATTTTAACAACTAGCCTTAAATTAGCGGTCACCAGACGCTTTGCAATCTCAATATCTCCAGTTTCGGCCAAGGCCTGTGCAAGGGCCTTCTCTTGATCTGGAGACAAAAGTTCGTAGCGATTTATTTGTTTAATATAATGAGTAAGGGAGTCAATTGTTCCCGAGTGGTCGGTTCGAGTTAGCTCAGTCGTTCCGGCCAAAACAGGTAAATAAGAGTCAACCTCAACCTCTATGGCCTCATCACCAGTTTGCCCCTTAGTGTCAGAAGCATTCTCGGTATGTTTATTCTTATTTTTTAAATCTTCACTATTTGCCATGCTCTATTACTTCATTAAAATCATTACTTTTTGTACAATGAGTTTAATAGCATAAAAGATAAGCTGAATAAAGTAACAGATATTTATGGAACCAAATCTGGGTCAGAAGAAAGACCTTCAATCGTTTCAATAATTTCGCTACGCCGCTTTTTCTCATCTCTAACAAGGCGTAAATGGCGAATATATTTCAAGGCAAAAGGCCCATAATGCATTCTAATCGGAATATCAAGTAGCTCATTCCCCCATCTATCTACGACAAAATTGGGCATAAGCATAAGCTGGGTTAAAATCTCATCGACTAAAATCGATGTCAAATCACCCTCCCATGGAGCGAACTCAAATCGCTCTTGGGCGCGCTCAACCTGAGGAGAAATAACTCGATAAAGTCGCTCTTCGACATTATCTCTAATATCGTCACGTTCAATGGGTGAGTTTAAATAGACCTCTCTCGCCCACTTTAAGAGCGCTCTCGTAAGCTTTAAATCAAACTCTACAGTGAGCTTACCTGAGCGCTGATATATGCGATCATATTCACCCATATTAAGATCAAACTCAACGCTCACAGGCCCGCTAATATGATTAAAATATAAACTTCTATCCAAAAGCTCTAAAGTCAGGGGCTCTTCATAAAAAATATTATGATTAAGGTCACTAACCTGCTCCTTTGCCCAACGATTCCAACTCTCATCAATACTAAACCGCAAGAATTTTTTCCCCGAGGAAAAATCTTGCGACCAAATAAAAAGATCAGGAACTCCTGTAATCAAAGAAATAAAGTGTGAGGTCATGATATTTTGCTCATCAAAAGTCCAACGATCTATAATAGACCTAATTTTTGGATCTTGATTTTGAACCTGAAAGTCCTTATTCAACATTTCATTGCAATACAAACGCGACATATCGTTACCAATTGAAATAGAGCCAATAGCTCGCGGAAATTCTCGCCTAAAATTCGTTTCTTGCTCTCTTCGACAAATCAATCCACGACATAAAACTTTAACACTGTCAGGATGATTGCGAATCACTAACCTAGATAAATCGTGATTCCAGTCTAATCGCTCTGAATCTAATTGCCTAAAAATAAAGGCCATAATTTGAGGGTTTCGTATCAAAGGAATTAAAAGTCTTAGATTATCAACGTCATTTCCCCATGAACAAAAGCTTTTAAACAACCTAATCGTTTGAGCAAACTCTCTTTTCCTAATCTCCTCTAAGGCAATTTGCCCCTTAAGAGAGGATGGAAGTAATTTATTATTAGTTATATCAGGAAGGTTATAAAGACTTTCAGTCTTATCGAAATGCCTCTGCATATTTAATCGCAATTGATGCTTTGAAATAACAGTAAGGTTTTGTGAACAAAAATTTCCAATATGATTATCAATAAATCGCAAATACTCTTCTCTAGAAAATTCAAAGAAGTGCGCATAGCTTGCAAGGGCACGAATGACTACATCGAGACCAATATATTGTAAAGTTGCATACGCTGACCTTAATGCCTGAGTTCTCTGCCAAGAGGCCGTATAAACCAATTCATTTTGCTCAGGGCATGAAGCATCTAATAAAAAACCATTTTCATAAAACCCTCTGTAAAGCTGTGCATGCCGAATGGAACTGCGATCAGATAGGCCATCTTTATCTCTTGACTGCTGATAAATATAATCAATCGGAGTACTTATTTCTCTATCAAACGCTTTGGAAAAATCTCCTAGCACTAAATGCTCTAGGGGAATCAGCGCGCTTGCACCGGAGCAAAACACGAAACAACTTACAAGCATGGACAACTTGATTCGCCACATCCATTTAGTAGTTCTATGTCTTTGTGTTCGCATAAAGCTTTTCCAATACGGACTACTCCGCTCGGTTAATTCCTTAATATTTATAAAGGTTTATCGGCAAAACACCGAAAAAATTAGAGTCATAAAAAAAATTAGATTAAAGGTATAAGTTTTGCTCTCAAAATGGTTGCTCAAAAAGTTCATATATACGACTTTATCACTAACTCTGGTATCGGCCGCGCATGCCATTAATCCAAATACAGATGAGGCCAACAAGCGATGGGATCAACTCAACTTTACTAGCTATGAAGAACTCAACCTAGCAAGAGAAGTCCACCTTCGGAGTCAAGATATACAAAACTTGAGAATTGGAAAATGGTACCTTTTAAACGGTCAAGATAAAAAGGCCTTACACTATCTGCGTAAAATAGATACATATCAGTCCGAGTTATTGCCAATTATACTAAGGTATAAGGCCCAAATTGACTTTATGAATGGACGTTACTCTCAGGCCTTAGAGTCACTGATGGATCCTGTCTTTAACGACGCAAGACTTTTAAAACAAGTCTGTACGCTCAGAATACTGCTATTATTAATTGAAAGACCAGCGCTTCCAATGCCAAGCGATGAAAGAAACCGAGATCAAATGGCCCGTGACAGAAGAGTCCTAAGAGATAATTTTTCTTATTGCCGTTCTCTTCATGGCAATGAATCTAAGACCTTTAGTTATTGGCTGAATAATCTCGAAAAAATAAGTACGGCCGACTTAAAAGTATTGCGCGAAGCAAACCTCTCAGATATCAGATATATTCTCACACAGCCAGAAATGGTGAGAGTCTGGCTCAAAACGGGGCTTTTTACGAACAATGAAAGCTTAATTGAGGACAACTTGGCGATCATTCCAGAGGAGTTCTTTAGATTCGAGTTTTTTAGAGAGTTAATGGCCCTTTATTATTATCGACTTGGAGATTATCAAAAAACTTTAAGTTTTTTAGATGAGATCGAAACGCCAAATGCAGATAATATTAGAGGAAACATAAATTTACGAAACCAAGAGTATGAACTGGCATTTGGTCATTTTCAGTTGGCCTTACAAAAAAAGGCCAACTCAAGAAATGCAATGATGAGGATTATTCCTCTTTCTTGGCTACTACAACAGTGGGACACAGCTCAAGAGTTACTCTCGCAAATGGTAAATAAGGAGTATAATTTTTATCACAAAGAAACGCTCGATTCTGCTATTCACATTCAACTTGAAGAGCTTCACATTGCTGATAGAAAGCTACGATTTTTACATAACCATTATCAAACAGAAACACCACATATTATCAATCTTATGATTAGTTATGTTTCTCTAAGGCAAAATCAAAGGGAGAGACTTCTGAATTTTGCTCAACAATCCTGTCGAAATAATGACCCACTCAACTGCTGGATTCTTCATCAAACATTAATATGGGATAATTTATCCCAAACTATTGAAAGGTCAGATAATCCTTTTGAGCACTTTTCAATCGAAGATTTAAAAAGAAGTACTGAGATTATCCCTCTCCAAGATGAGCCATATATCAACCAGGCCGACATTGAAGAGCTCGATAACCAAAGTATTGATTTACCTTTTGAAGTTAGACTAGAATCCACGCCCTAGAGATAAAATAAATGCCTCGCTCGATATTTTTTGCTCACCAAGAGGTGCTGAGTTTGGCGTATTAACATTATTTTTAAACTCATATCGTGAAAAGCTCATATCAAAAGCACCTTCTATCCACCATGATTGATTGAGCCAATAGCGGGCAAAAAGATTAAACCGAAACCCAAAAGCTCCATCAACATCAAAAACACCAGCATCTTTACCAGGGCCATAAAAAACATCAGCAGAAAAACCAGACCTTAGCGTTCCACTAAAACTATGAAACAACTCAGACTGAACACCCAGAGAGAATTGAGGAATAACGACCCTCTCTATGGCGTCAAACTCTCCACCATTACCATCGTCCCTAAATGAAAAAAAGTGATTTTGTTTTAAAGTAACAAGTCCTCTAAGAGTCCAACGTGAATTAAGATAATATCTAGCTCCAAGCCTTAAATCGTAGAGACCATCACTCTCATACTGTCCATTAAATGAATTACTAGCATCAACACTTCGATAACTCATTCCTGTAATAAATTGATAGCGACCTGACGAAGCATGATACCAGTCAAGATCAATCGTCGTCATCCCGACACCATCGACTTTTCTATCGCCTCTAGATAAATCATCTTCATACTCAAGAGTTTGAGAACCACCTCCAAAACGAGCTTCAATCAAATCTTTAGTAAATTGTTCTCTTAAATTTAAAACACGTCTTGGCCGTGGGGTATGGATAGCTGATTCAAAAACTGAAGGCAAAACCACATCTGTCGCAATATTTTGATTTAAAGAATCTCGCATAGCAATGAGCTCAGATGAAGCCTCATCAGAGCTTAAAACAAAACCCTTGCGCGAATCTAAGCTTAAACCAAGTGGCGGAATATACTCTCCTGTATGTATATCGACTCTACCAGAATTCTCACTTGGAAGAAACACTCTATGGTTTCGATCGAAAAGAGCATCCTCTTCTGGAGGAATATATAGGCCTGTATTAAAGTCGATTAATCCACCGGCCTTTGGGGCGTAAATTTTGCGACCTGGATCAAAAACCCCCTCACTAGGAACTTTTTGATCGGCCTGAAAACGTAACGGCCCATCCAGCTTAGTTAAAGTATCGACGGCAACAGATCTTCTCTCAGTCTGGGGAGCTGCAAACACATCATTCTCATAAAGAGTTTTAAATTGAACAGGTGAAATCTTCACAGGTTGAGATACAGTTTTAAGTTTGTGCGCCGAGCCTGAGAATTGCCCCGCCTTAACGATTACACTTTCATCCGTGGATAAGATGGTATCGAAAAAAGATTCTAGTCCCATACCAACATCAGGTAATGAATGAACAATTTGCTCATCATACTCTATGGCAAAATCATCTCCCCTTCTAAGCTGCACAATTTTTTCAGTTTGAGAGGCCCGAAGAGTATCAAGGTATGAGCTATCACTATAATAATTTTTCGCGACACTTCCACTGTAAGTCAAAGTTGAAGTAAGAAGATTCTCAGGGTTATAACTCACTTCAAACTCAGTCCCTCTTACACCCATAGCGGCATTTCTCGTTCTTAACAAAAGTTTATTTTCTTTTGCTATATCCTTATTCTTTTGCTCTTGTTTATTTACATAAGAACGTAAAGAACCGCGAAGAAGAGAGATAATCGGTGTCCCATCTGAGGGAAGGTTGTTAATTGTGACTTGAGAATTTGAGGCGATATTAAAAAAACTCGAGTCTTCAAAGCGAACACGTACAAAACTACGGTGTTCAGTCACAATAGAATCTTCGGCCCGCAAACTCATTCCTTCGACAATACTTCTTGCTTGAAAGGCCCCAGAGGAAAGAACTGTTGCACTCCCGATAACTTTTTCAACTCTTGCAATTGAACTTTCTATATTGGCAAAAGTTTGAAAAGAAACAAAGAGAGAAACAAAACAAAAAATAATCGAAATACAAGAAAGATCTTTAAGAGCTTTTGACATGAGTATTATCCAAAATAAAAATAATATTACTTTTATTCTCAGCTGATATCAGACTCAAGTCAATGGCCTAAATTAATCCTTAATCTTAAGCTCTTTACCGTCAAAGCAATAGAGTATCTCTTTGTCTTCAGAAATTGTCTTAAGATTAACTGGCCTTTTCCAAATTTCATAAATATTTTTTAAAGTATCTGCTGCATAATGAGTATCAAGATCTACACCCTGATGGATGTGATTAAGAAGTAGCTCACCTCGATTTTCATAATTCCCAGCAGCAACTTCAATCATAGGTTGACCAAAATTGGTTAAACTTTGCAAAAGCTTCGTTTTAATCGCCTCAAAGTCACGAGATTCAATTTCATAGCGGCCAGTTCTTGAATTAAAATTATAAGTAAACAATTGCTGCCGCTCACAAAATTCTGGAGTAAAAAACTCATCAATAAAAGTTATGTCGTTATGACTTCTGCGAACTTCAAATATTTTCTCTCTACCCATTCCAGTCGGTCTATCCCAATTCGCTTTTACTTGCATATCAGAGCACTCAAGATATTCTTTACCAAAACGTCCGGTATCCCAGCGATATTCAATATCGCGAAAAAGCTCAATTCCAATTTTATACGGGTTAATTTGCTGCGGACTCATGGCCATAACGCCCGCATGCTTATCAGCGAACTCAATCACCTCAGATGATCGCAAGGCCTTTGTAGTCATAATTTTTGAATGCCAATAACTGGCCCAGCCTTCATTCATAATCTTTGTCATTCTCTGGGGAAGAAAGTAATAGGCCTCTTCTCTTAAAATACCTAGAACATCAGCTTGCCACTCTTTAAGTGGTGCATACTCCATAAGATAAAGCATGATATCGCGACGGCCAATATGGGCCGGAGGGGCCATCGTATCAAAATCATCACTTCCAGAAAGCTTGGGCCCTACTTCACTATCAGAGTGTCGAAGAGCACTTCTCATATATGAACGCAGGGCCTGACTTTTTCCTTCGTGCTCATCGTATTCGGCTTCTTCTTTTTGCGCCTCAGATAATCTTTCTAATCGAAGACGTGCCTTTTCTGGTGATTCAAATAAAACATTTGTATCTAGTAAGTTTTCAAGCGAGAGAACCTTATCAATAAAAGTCTCTACTTCATCCTGGCCATACTTTTCCATATACCGACGAATTTTAGACCCATGATTTGCCATCACATCCATCATCGAGCGATCAGTCGTCTTAAACCAAGCATTGTGCTTAAAAAAGTCAGCATGCCCATAAACATGAGACATAACAAGTTTTTGATCGACAATATTATTGGCCTTCAAAAGATAAGCATAAACAGGGTCGGTGTTAATAACCATCTCATAGATCTTTTGAACACCGTAAGCATAGCCCTTAGAAAGTTGGTCGTATTCCATTCCAAAGCGCCAATGAGGATAACGACTTGGGAATCCACCTTGGGCCGCAAGAATATTAATTGTATCGTAATCACAAACTTCAAAGACAACTGGATAAAAGTCTAAACCAAAATCTAATGCATACTGAAGAATTTCATCCCTAAGTTTGAGAAGTTCTCCATCAATTGGCTTAGAGCGAAGCATATCAAATCGTGAAACCACTTATTTCCCCTTCCCAAGAAAGTCTTTAATCGAATCAAGAATCGCGTCTTTATTTTTGATTTTTGAAAGAATCATTTCCTCTGAGCGCTCTCCGTACTTGGAGTGTAAATCCTTATAGAACTGACCTGAGCCATAGCGGCTTTCAACTTGGCCATAGCAAAAGATATTAGAACTTGGAAGTATATCGTTATCTAAAATTTCTAAACATAATTTCGTATCATCTGTTGACCAGTTATCACCATCAGAGAAATGGAAGGGATAAATATTCCACTCAGCAGGATTATAATCGGCCTGGATAATCTCGCGACAAAGTTTATACGCAGAAGAAATTAAGGTTCCACCACTTTCTCTAGTCCTAAAAAAAGTCTCCTCATCAACCTCTTTTGCAGTGGCATCATGGATGATATAGCGAACATCAATTTCTTTATACTGATGTTTTAGCCACAAATTAATCCAAAAACTCTCTGTTCTCACAATCTCTTTTTGCTCATCTCCCATTGAACCGGAAACATCCATCATATAAATGACAACTGCAGCATTTTCATTTTCAACAACGGTATTAGCTGCACGATATCGCATGTCAGATTTTATCGGGATCACAATAGGATTATCTGGATCGTAAGTTCCAGTTGCTACTTGTCGCTTCAAGGCCTCTTTAAAAGACCTTTTGTAGTGCTTTAAAGAGTCAGGACCGGTTGAACCCACACTCGTATAACGATCAATTGTGGACTCTATCGTTTTCTTTCCCTTGGGTTCAATATTCGGAAGCTCAAGTTCTTCTCCCAAGATAGAAGCTAACTCTTCGAGACTAAGCTCTACCTCAAGTTCCTTATTACCAGCATCACTACCGGCCTTCTCGCCACCTTCGCCAGGGCCTTCCCCCTCTTCACCTTGAACAGGATCACCAGGTTGACCATCTCCTTGCCCCATACCTCCCTGACTTTTATCTCCAAACTTAAAGCGAGGAGTATCAATTGAAGGCATTGGAACCTTAAAAGTTCCACTTCCTTTTTGAATCGGCATTTCACCTGAAGAAACGTACTTGCGCAAGCTGTCTCTAATGCGACCCTTCACAATTTTTCTAAAGCGCGAGTGATCTCTTTTTATGGGATGGTCCATCTTCCCTCCATTTCTTCATGGCCAGTCAAAATTAAGACTTGGCCGAATCACCCTTAGCAAAAATTGAGGCCACATAGTTTAGAGCATCAGTTGCACAGTGCTCACAGTACCCATAATTCTTAATTAAGCGCGACTTAATAACATCGATTTTCTCTTGCGTTTCTTTATCTACGACTTTAGAGATAATCGTTGTAAGTTTAATCTGATCCTTCTGATCCTCGAAAAGCTTAAGTTCGAGAGCGCGATGAAGTCTTTCGTTCATTCTATAATCGAACTGCTTTCCTTCAATCGCAAGGGCGCCAATATAATTCATAACCTCTCGTCTGAAGTCATCCTTACGAGAATCAGGAATATCGATCTTCTCTTCGATACTTCTCATGAATCGCTCATCAGCATCCTCTAATTTATTGGTGTATTTGTTTCGAACTTTTTCTTTTTGCGTATAGGCCTTTACGTTATCGACATAATTAGAGCAAAGTGTTTGGATTGCTGACTCATCAAGACTGATTGCCTTTTGAACATCATTTTTCACTGTATCTTCATACTCTTGTCTCGTAGCTGCCAACATCTCACGATAGTGATCCATCTGGTCGGCATTATTTACTAAGCTATGGTGCTTTAAACCACTTTCCAGCTCATTAAAAACCATAAAAGGGTTCACACAACCTGTGTCACCATGCTTAACAAAAGCATTTGAAATTTTATCCTGAATATAACGTGGCGAAATTCCTTCAAGGCCCTCTCTGACGGCCTCCTTGCGCAACTCTTTTACATTGTCCTCATTGTAACCAGACAAAGTTTTACCGTTATACAGTTTTAGCTTTTGCAATGGCGTTAAATCTGATTTCTTAGGCTCTTCTAATCGAGTTAAAACCGCCCACATAGATGCCATCTCTAGTGTATGTGGAGCAATATGCACATGTGGGATCTTTTCAGGGTTAAAATCCCTTTGATAAATT
This sequence comes from Bacteriovoracaceae bacterium, assembly GCA_007116425.1. GTDB lineage: Bacteria > Bdellovibrionota > Bacteriovoracia > Bacteriovoracales > Bacteriovoracaceae > SKIL01. The sequence goes on from SKIL01000072.1 coordinate 14,723, forward strand.
CTCACTTCGTTATCAAGTCGAGTGATATAGGGAATATCAATCTTTACCGTTCTATCCCTTAAGGCCTCCATAAACTCATTACTTTGAAGCTTTCTAAATTCAGGCTCATTAGTATGCCCAAGAATAACTTCATCAATATCCGTTTGAGAAAACTTCTTAGGCTTTACAGACTGCTCTTGAGAGGCCCCAAGTAAGTCGTAAAGAAAGGCCACATCGAGCTTTAGCATCTCAATAAACTCGACGATCCCACGGTTAGCAATATTGAATTCACCATCAAAATTAAAAGCGCGAGGATCTGAGTCCGATCCGTAAATAGCAATTTTTCTATAGTTAATATCCCCAGTTAACTCTGTTGAGTCTTGGTTCTTTTCATCTTTTGGCTGGAAAGTCCCGATACCTAAACGATCTTTTTCAGAAAGAACGAGTCTCTTAACTCGGACATGCTTTAACACTTTTACCCAGTCACCATTATATTTTTTGAGATACTCATTTAAAATAAAACGATCGGCCGGATTAACCTCTCCACGAATTCCGATTTTATATTCGCCTTCTTTTCGGCCTTTATTCACAGTATCCAAGAAGTCTTTACGGACTTCGACAGGCATAAGTTTTAATGGCTCTTCATGCATTGGAGAAGGGAAAACTTTTTGTCCACCAAGAATTTCACTGGCCTCTTCATCAACCCACTCAAAAGTAAACATTCTTCCTTCATCTGTGCGTGAATAATGCTCAAGACCTCTTTTTAAAAGTCTTGCAATCGACGACTTAGCAGAACCGACAGGTCCGTGAAGAAGAAGAACCCTTTTCTCAGTTCCATAACCAGCAGCTGCAGACTTAAAGAAATTAACAAACTTCATTAAATGAACATCAATCCCAAAAACAGCATCTTTACCATTACTAATTGGATCATCAAAAAAGTGATAGCGTGTAATTTCTTTTTTATATTCTGTGTACTGGCTGGTACCAAAAGACATAATCATGTCGTGGATACGTTGGAAAGAGTTCCTGGCAATTCGACGGTCCTCTAAGACCATATCCAAATATTCTTGAAAGTTACCGGACCAGTGAAGATGAGCAAAGTCTTCAACTTTATAGTGGTCATGCATAAATTGTTCAATATCTAGTTTCGCCATTTTTATCCCCTTCCGTGTGCTAAATAGGCCATTAATTCTTAAATAATATTATAACTTTAAGTGCCTCTGATTAAAAGTAAAGTTTTATCATTTGAGGTCAAAACACCGAACACCTCTCAAGAGACAGAGCAAAAAGCTCTCCAATTATATCGGTGTCATTTCGTCGGCATAAATACCTTACTTGACACCAATTTCAATGACTTGGAAAATTAAAATATTGTTATTTAAAACTAAGCGAGACAATATGCCCCTACTTTCGGCCGGACTTTGTGACATTGGACAAAAAAGAAAAACCAATCAGGACTCGATCTACCTCAATCCTGAGCGCAATATTTATGTAGTGGCCGATGGCATGGGTGGACATAATGGTGGGGATATTGCCTCTGCACTGGCGGTAAAGCATGTTCCAGAATACATCCTTGGACATCTTGAGTTAGATCCAAAAGAGTTGTTGATTAACTCCATCCGATACGCCAACGATCAAATTCTCAACAAGGCCAAAGAAAACAGCAAGCTCGTTGGAATGGGAACAACAGTCGTCTCAATGATCTTTAAAGGTCAACATCTTTTTATAGGAAATGTCGGTGATTCCAGAACTTATATGATAAATAGAAATCGCCTCTTTCAAATGACCAAAGACCACTCATTAGTTCAAGAGAAACTTAATATGGGAATTTACAATCGTGAGCAAGCGGCCGAAGACCCTCAGAAAAACGTTCTTGTGAGAACTGTTGGTTTCGAAGAAGACATTCAAGTTGATGTATACACTTACAAGGTTAGTCGAAATGATATTTTTTTGTGTTGCTCAGACGGGCTTCATGGAGCAGTTAGTGACCAAGACATTCTCTATCTCATCAATCAATATTTACCAAAACCGGAATTTGCAGATCAAAAAGATGTGGAAAAGTGCGTTGAAGCACTCGTAGCGCAGGCCAATAAGAATGGTGGGCACGACAATATATCCACAGTAGTGGTTGTCGCCAAATAAAGACTCAACTCGTCAAGAAAAGCAATCCATAAAAGACCTAGACGGTTTTATTTCGTAGCATTAGAATGACCAAGTATCTTTTAATAGAAGATAAATAAGGAATTATTTTGTGAATCGTTACTTTACCATAATGGTCGTCCCTGAAAGAGATAAGGGCGTGAAGTCTTTTAGAGTTCCTCGTGTCGTATTTCACTCGCTGGTTTTTTTAGGTGTTATCCTTTGTTTTTTAACCGGGATCTTTATTTACGACTATTCAAAAGTTTTAACTCAAGTCCATGAAAATAAGCACCTCACAATCGAAAACCGTCAATTAAAAGAGCAAATTCAATTATTTCAAATGAAATTGAACTCTCTAACTGAAGATATTGAACGGATTCATACTTTTGAAAGAAAGCTGCGAGTTATTACAGGTCTAGAGTCTCTCGAAAAACTTGATCAAGATCTCTCTCCCAGTCTTGAAGACCAGACCTCAACAAGATCAAGCTCAGTAAGAAGAACCCCCCAATCAGCTCAAGAAGAATTTGATGTTTTTATTCAAAGAATAAACTCGCCCTATGAGGAAGAAGAGTTTCAATCCCTTAAAGAACTCTACGAGCAAAAAATAGCCACAACATTTGGACTTCATTCTAGCTATGTCTTTACAAGAGAATGGAGCGATCGAATAAGGCAAAGCTTCGGCTTAGCAAGAAGTTATGCTTCTTTTGACTTTAGATATAATGAACTAAGGCAATTCGTCAGAGACCTAGAGGCCAACGTTCATAGACTTGATCAATACCTTTTGGATAAAGAAAGTTTAATGCGATCAACCCCAACGCTTATGCCAGCAAGAGGTTGGATCACTAGTTATTACGGCCCTCGGCACAGTCCTCACACTGGAAGACTTCGAATGCATGAAGGCCTTGATATCGGAGCAAGAACAGGGACTCCCATTTTAGCCCCTGCAGATGGAATAATCACATTTTCAGGAAAAAAAATGGGCTTTGGAAATCTCATTCACATAGATCACGGCTATGGAATTGAGACCATCTATGCTCACGCTCATACACTCGTTGTTGAGAAAGGAGAGAGGATTAGAAGAGGTGAAAAGATTGCAACAGTAGGAAGTACTGGTTTCTCAACAGGACCACACCTTCACTACGAAGTACGAGTAAATGGGACTCCTGTAGACCCCCTCTTTTACATCCTTGACCAATAAACACTTTTAAATATCCACCTGAGGAGAGATATAATGTTAAACCCTATTTCGGCCATTTTTGGTTCGAGACACGAAAGAGAAATTAAAAAATTTAAACCACTAGTTAATTCTATAAATCAATTAGAAACCGAAATACAAAAGCTAAGTGACGAAGAGCTCAAGCAACAGACAGAAAAGTTCAAAAAAAGATACGAGGACGGAGAAAATCTTGAGTCAATTCTTCCAGAAGCGTTTGCGACAGTTAGAGAAGCGTCTGTAAGAGTTCTTGGAATGAGGCATTTTGATGTTCAGCTGATCGGTGGAGTCGTTTTGTTTAAAGGACGAATTGCCGAAATGAAAACAGGTGAAGGGAAAACACTCTGTGCCACACTACCATTATATCTTCATGGGCTAACAGGTAAAGGAGCGCACCTCGTGACCGTAAACGACTACCTTGCGAGTCGTGATGCCAAAGAAATGGGAGAGCTGTTTAATTGGCTTGGATTAAGCGTGGGTTGCATCGTTGCCAATATGAGTGATGAAGACCGACAAAAGGCCTATACAGCGGACATTACTTACGGCACCAACAATGAGTTTGCTTTTGACTACCTAAGAGACAATATGAAGTTTGATCTTAAGCAATACGTTCAAAGAGGTCATAATTACTGTATTGTCGATGAAGTCGACTCCATTTTAATTGATGAGGCAAGAACTCCCCTTCTCATTTCAGGTCCGAGTGAAAACAAAACAGACCTCTATCTTAAGGCCAATGAAATTATTCCTCACCTAAAACGTGATACACACTTCACAATCGATGAAAAAGCAAAGTCCGCAATTTTCACGGATGATGGGGTTGTGAAGGTTCAAGAAATTCTCAATATTGAAGATCTTTATAATATCGAAAATTCAACCTTACTTCACCACCTTAATCAAGCCCTTAAGGCACACCACCTATTCGAGCGTGACGTCGACTATGTCGTTAAAGAAGATCAAGTTATTATTGTCGATGAATTTACTGGACGCTTGAAAGAAGGCTCGAGATGGTCTGATGGACTCCACCAAGCAGTTGAAGCAAAAGAGGGAGTGAAGATTAAGTCAGAAAACCAAACACTCGCCTCAATCACATTTCAAAACTACTTTAAGCTTTATGATAAACTTGCTGGTATGACGGGGACTGCCGACACGGAGGCCGAAGAGTTTGAAAAAATTTATGGACTTGAAGTTAATGTTATTCCAACGAATGTTCCTATCCAAAGAATTGATGAAGCAGACGTAATCTACAAAACAAAACAAGCAAAATATAAGGCCGCAGCGGAAAGAATCAAAGAACTTCACGATAAGGGCCAACCCGTTCTTGTCGGTACGATATCAATCGATAGTTCTGAAATTATGTCATCACATCTAAAAAAGATGGGAGTTCCTCACGAGGTTCTCAACGCCAAACAACATGCTCGAGAGGCCGACATTGTTGCCAATGCAGGTCAAAATGGTGCCGTCACAATTGCTACAAACATGGCCGGGCGAGGGACAGACATTAAACTAACAGATGAAACAAAGGCAGCAGGTGGCCTTTTCATCCTCGGAACTGAAAGACATGAATCTCGAAGAATTGATAATCAGCTAAGGGGACGCTCTGGACGTCAAGGTGACCCTGGTTGCTCAAAATTCTACCTGTCACTTGAAGATGATCTTATGCGAATCTTTGGATCTGGTAAGATCGAAAAGTTTATGGGATCACTTGGAATGGAAGAGGATGAACCAATTGAACACAGAATGATTTCAAATGCCATTGCCAAGGCCCAAAAGAAAGTTGAAGGACATAATTTTGAAATTCGTAAGCACTTGCTTCAATACGACAATGTAATGAATGAGCAAAGAAAGGTCATTTATCACCTGAGAAGAGATATACTTTCAGACAATGATAATCCAGGTCTCATTCAAGAGATGATAGAGGATGTCGCTGCCTTTTTAACAGAGACATACCGACCACAAGAAAAAGTTCCTCTTGAGTCTTGGAATTGGGATGATATCCAAAACGGCTTTCAAACGACTTTTAATAGCACAAAGCCGATTACATACAAAGAATGTATTTCTGAATTTGACGGTGAACTTACTGATTACCTTTCAAAGAGAGCAAAAGAAACGCTAGATGAAAAGTTTGAAAAATACGATAAGGAAGAAATCAAACTGGCCAGTAGAGAAATTCTTCTCTCAGTGCTTGACCAACATTGGAAAGACCACCTTCTTTCAATGGATCATCTCAAGGAAGGTATTAATCTCAAGGCCTATGCTCAAAGAAACCCACTGACAGAGTATAAGCGTGAATCTTTTCTCATCTTCAACGAAATGAAAGACCAGGTAAAAAGAGCTGTTGTTCAGCATATATTTACAGTTAAACTATACACAAAAGAAGAGATTGAAGAGCTTAAGAGAAGACAAGAAGAAATGTTGGCCAAACAATTGGAAGCACATAAGCGTGCACAGGCCGAGAAAGAGAGAATTGAGGCCATGAAGGCCACTCCAGTCAAGCGCGGTGAACAAAAAATTGGGCGTAATGATCCTTGCCCCTGTGGCTCTGGTAAAAAGTTCAAACACTGCCATGGAGCATAACAAAATATAAGAAGTAGGCCCAATCAAGGAAGAATATAGTGGCAAGCGATTCTAACAACTCTGATAACCCTAAAAAAAAGGACCTCACTCGAATTCAAGATTTGAGTGAGTTCCTACATCAAGATGACCCCGAAACAGATGCCATCCTCGATGATGAGAGTCCGGAACAAGATGACTTTAGCGAAGCTCAAAACGAGGGAGAAGATCTCCCTTTTACTGATGATCTAGAGAGTGACTTTAGTGAAATGCCTCAACAAGAGTTGGGTGATGAAGAGGAAGATAGTTTTTCAGGGGACTTCACTTCAGAGGACAACTTTAACGATAACTCAGAAGAAGTCCATGAAAGTGACGAAGAAGACTTTCAAAGTGACCTAGATGGAGATTTTTCATCTGATCTCAACCCAGAATTTGGGGAACCAGAATTTGGAGAAGAAAATACTCCTGACTTTGAACAAGAAGATAGCTTTGAATCTTTTTCTGACAATCAAGACTTTGCACAAGAACACACTAGTGATGAAGACGAAAATCATGAAATGCTTCCTGAAACTCCAGATCTTCCCGACGTACCAGATGATTTTCGATCTTTAGAAGATGACACAAAAAACGAAAAAATGGATAAGGGAGATGAGGAAGCTAAAGCGCAGACCAAAGAGGAAGTGGAAGAACTTGACGATATAGAAGACCCCTTTCCAACATCAAAGCCACTGACACCAAGAACATCTGTTCCAGCAACATCACCATTACAAGAGATCAGGACCTTTGGCTCTCAAATAAGCTATGGAAAGGTTGCGGCCGGTGGAAATCCACCCTTTAGCATTGCTATGAGAAATATTATTTATAAAGAAGATGCTGAAGACATTCTTATCATTCTTAGGGAATTTAACTTAGTAGATGATACCAATGAGACTCAATATAGAGATAGTCTTGAAAGAGGAGTTCTCTTAATTTCTCAACTTAGTGAATTCTCTGCAATTTATCTTGCTCACCGCCTTAGGAGATTTGATCTCGACTTACAAATTGGTCTCTCTGAAGAGATTCACCCCTCAAAATCGTATGATAAATCAGAGCAAAGAGGCCTGGTCACGCGACAAAACTTTAGAAAGAACACACGACAGTCTCTAGAAATAGCAGAGGAAGAATTTAGTATTGATGACATTTTAGTTACTACTGAAACTCGTCTAGTAAATTATGAAATTATTCAGTATCGAGGAGTGATCACAGAAAACATACTCATTGACTCAAGCGATATTGAGAACTTAATTAGCTTACAAACCTTAAGACTAGAACAAAGTGATGAGGGGGATAATGTAAAAGAAAGTGAGTCAGAACAAATCACCAAAAAGCTCTTAAGTGAAATCTCAGAAGTCTCTAATAATGAGTCAGATAATGAGAACTCTTCGCCTCCAATCAATATCGATATGGATCACAGCTATCAACAACTCATCTTAAAGGCCAAACAAAAGGCCTTTGCAATGGGTGCAAATGCTGTTCTGGGTCTTCATTTTCAAACGACTCCCCTTCCCCATATACGAGAAGGCGAAAATCAAAAGTATAAATTAACTTGCCTGGCCAATGCGGCCGTTGTTTCAAAGAACTAGCAATTTAAAGGAACAGTTTTGAACACAGAAGCAAACAGCATCGAAAAAATAAAAGAAAACTATGATGTCTTAGTTGTAGGAGCAGGAATTGTTGGAGCTGGCGTTTTTAGAGATCTTGCCCTACATGGTGTATCCACGCTAATAATTGATAAGAAAGACTTCTCATCTCAAACCTCTAGGTACTCATCAAAAATGCTACATGGAGGTATTCGCTACCTTGAAAATATGGACTTCAGGCTTGTTTGGGAGGCCTTACATGAAAAGAACCTTTGGATAAAGCTGGCACCTCACTTAGTTATTGAAAAAAGGTTTTACCTTCCCATTTTTAAAACTTCACCTAGACCTCTATGGATGATTAGAGCAGGGCTTAAACTCTATGACTTTCTATCTGGAGGCCAAAACACTCCTAGCTCTAGTATTAATGCCAAAGAACTTGAAAAAGTTCTTCCTGGTATTAACCCTCAAGGTCTAAAAGGAGCAGGTATCTATTCAGATGCTATTATGGATGATCTTAAGCTAACCCTTGAAGTGATTTATGATGGCCTCAAAGAGCCCAATCAATCGGCATTAAACCATTGTTCCATCATCAAAGTTAATCGATTTTGTGACCAAGACTCACAGTATTGTGAAGTCACTCTTCAAGATGAACTTACATCTAAGAAAAAAGTAATCAAAGTTAAAGATATTGTTTTTTGTACCGGCCCTTTCACAGACCAATTGCTACCATCGCTTGGGATTGAGTGGACATCCAAGCTCTTACCCTCTAAAGGAAGTCATATTTGGATTTCTCATAAAGAACTCCCAATCAAATCTCCAATGGTTATTACAGGAAATGACGGACGAGTTATTTTTGTCATTCCACATGAACTCAAAATTTTGGTTGGAACAACAGAAGTTCCAATTGATGAAGAACTGTTTGACCCCAAAGCTTCAGATGAAGAAATTGACTACTTACTCAAGGCACTTAATGAGTACTTTCCAAGCTTTGAACCTAATCGATCAAAAGTTCTTGGATCTTTTGCTGGCATTAGACCTCTCGTCAAAGAAGATGGAAGCGATCGAGGCAAAACAAGTCGTGAGCACAAAGACTATCAACCCTGTGAAAATATCTATGTTTTAATTGGTGGCAAATACACGACATTTAGAACAATGGCCCATGATATTACCTCAAAAATTCTCGATAAATACTCAATTGCTTTTTCTCCAAAAAAAACGATGAAACCGCTGCGACAAAAATCTTTAATTGGTCATCAAGATTGGCATAAAACATCGATTCAAAACGGAGAACTTAAGACTGAGTTGATGCAGAAAGTCCCTCTTATAAACGAGAATGAGCTGGTTAGGTGTGAGCAAGACTTAGTAAACCGAATCTTCCCATGGCCAGATCTAGAAGGTAAAGACAAATTATTGAAAGAAATTATTATTCAAAATAAAGAACAGCTTTCAAAAAAGTGGACCAACCCATCATAATTTTTTAATGGAAAAGCATTGAACCAATCCTCAACCAATTTGCCCCTGCTTTTAACGCCTCTTTGTAATCGCTACTCATTCCCATTGATAAAGAAAA
>SKIL01000048.1 GCA_007116425.1 Bacteriovoracaceae bacterium
ACCTCTCTTTTGCTTTAGGTAACAAGAATTTAAGGCAGTTAAGATTAAATGATGGTGAAGAATTAAAGATATTGCTCAGAAGAAAAGGACTAGGTACTAGGACTATAAACAATGCTCTTAATCTCCTTAAGACTATTGTTAATGATGCGGTTAAATTTGATTTCTTACTATCCTCCCCCTTTAAAGCACTAGACTTTCTAAGAGAAAATCCAAAAGAACTAGTTTACTGGCTTCCCCATGAAGTGAGTGCATTCTTAAAGGCCAATAAAAGCTCTCACTACTATGCTCTATACATGGTCACTCTAAACATGGGGCTAAGGAAGGGAGAAGTTCTAGGGATGCAAATGAGTCAAATAGACTTCATAAATAAGCAAATTACTATTAATCATACGGTTGATAGATACGGCCTAAGTAATACTACGAAAAATGGAAAGGCCAGAACTATCAAAATGAATGATTCAGTATTTCAAAGCCTTAAGATTTTTTTGGAAACTAAAAGAATTGGAGATTCTCAATTTGTTTTTACTAGGCCTGATGGCTCATTGATTGATTACACTCACTTTACCAATAGAGTTTTTGTAAAAGACATTGAGAAGGCCAAAGTTAAAAGGATTAAATTCCATGAGTTGAGAAAAACTTTTGCTAGTAACTTTATGATGAAAGGAGGTGATATTTACGCTTTAAGCAAAATTCTAGGTCACTCATCTATTGAAGTAACTCAGAGAAACTATGCTCACCTTCACCCTAGTTTTATGGATGCAGAATCTCTAATAATTGATTTTTCAGCTGAAAGTAGCCCTGATTTAGCCCTGAAAATTGTAACTTAGTTAGAAGTGATTGAAATTCAAAAGGTTTTTCAAGAATGGCGCAGGGTGAGGGATTCGAACCCCCGACCAACTGGTTCGAAGCCAGCTACTCTATCCAACTGAGCTAACCCTGCCCTGGTAATTAACGTTGTCATTATAGGCCTTTGATAACCAATCCTCAAGTAAAGAGTCGTGACGCTCACCAATATTAAAAGCGTTTTTGTCTAAAGAATTCCATCAAAATTACAGCTAAAAAACCAAAGATCATCATAAATATGGTCACGTAGTCTTGTGAGTTTAAATAAGTTGGAAAGATATTGGCCTCGCTAATAATTCGTTCTTTACCTCGAATAGCGACTGTTTCAAGCACTTCCTTCCAAGGCCAAACTTTCCTTAATGAGCCGATTAAAATCCCCGTTAATACGGCCATTGTCGTCATTCTATAATGTTTCATTAGCCAATTTAATACCTTAGAAAAGCCCAGTAGTCCCGTCAGTGCACCCATTAGAAAAACAAGAAGAATAATAAAATTATGTCCAACAAGCGGGTTTTTTAAAGCTCCTGTAATGTATTCATATTTGCCTAAAATAAGTAAAAGAAACGATCCCGACAAACCAGGTAGGATCATGGCAGAAATTCCGATCACCCCACATACAAAGATAAACCACATGTCATCAGGAGTAGAGACTGGAATTAGCCCCACAATAAAAAAAGCTGCTACGCCACCTAAAATAAGTGGAATAAGTGACTTTACAGCAAAAGGTTTCTCAAGTTCACGCCAAATGATAATGACTGAGGCACAAATAAGGCCAAAAAATAATCCCCAGGTTGGCAAAGGGTATTCAGTTAATAAAAAATGCATAAGTCGTGCAAGAGTGAATATAGCAATAATCAAGCCAGAGGCCAAAGTCACAATGAAGCGTATATGAACACGGCCAAAAAATGCCTTGAGCTCTAACTTGAAAAGATGTCCAAAGGCTTGCCTGTCAAAACTTGAAACCGCTTCCAATAACTGCTCATATATACCGGTAATAAAGGCAATCGTTCCGCCAGAAACTCCTGGAATTAAATCAGCAGTTCCCATTGCAAAACCTTTCAACCACAAAAACAAGTACTCTAGAAAGCCAACAGGACCAGGGCCGGCCATCAAAGCTTGATTCCAACTGGTTTTCCCCATACCGATACTTTCTTGATTAGACATAGAAGTCTTATGCTTGTCCAGAAGTCGTCTCCATGCTTTCAGACTCTACCTGTTCTTTGCCAAATGGTGTCTCTTCCCAGTCAACTGTATGCTTACACTTAGGACATTGCAGTTGGTGCCCCCACTTCTTTGTCACTCTCTCACCCATTAGGCCATAGCCGCAGCTTGGGCAATCGTACTCATATGGCCTTGACCATAAAGCATTAGAACAGTCCGGATAGCTCGTACAGCCATAAAAGATTTTTCCATAGCGACTTTTCTTTTCGGCAAATTTCCCTTTCTTACACTCAGGACAATTTATATCAAGCGTATAAGGAAGCGTTGTGTCGCACTTTGGGTAATCCTCACAGCGAACAAAGCGCCCATACTTTCCAGTCTTAACTTCTAAACGCTTGTTGCATGTCGGACAAGGATCGTGAAACCAGTTCTTTGGCAAGATATGGATATTCCCATCAAAATCTTTTTTGAAATCATGAGTAGAAGTACATTCGGGATACTCTGAGCAAGCAAGAAACTGCCCATTGCGCCCCCACTTGATCATATATTCTCCAGCATCGCACTTCTCACACTCAATTCCTGTGGGAATGAGCTGCCGCTTGAGATTTTTCATCTCTTCTTTAGCACGCTCTAGTGTAACTTCAAATTTCTCCCAAAAGTCTTTAAGAACTTTCTTCCACTTAATTTGGCCTTCTTCAATTTCATCCAATAGACCTTCAACTTTGGCCGTAAAGGCGACATCCATTACTTCAGGAAAGCTTTCAACTAGCATCTTAGAAACAACCATTCCCAGCTCTGTCGGCATAAATCGATTTTCTAACTTATCGACATAGCCACGGTCTTGAATATTTGAAATAATTGAAGCATATGTTGAAGGTCGACCAATTCCTTTTTCTTCTAAATCTTTAACAAGTGAAGCCTCATTAAATCTTGGTGGAGGTGAAGTCCAATGCTCAATTGGGTCAGGCCCTTTAGAACAAGCGATTTGCTCGCCTTCATTAATCTCTGGTAGAAGCCCGGCCTTCACAGAATTAAGTTGTTCTGAATCGTCCTCATCATTTCCACCTCTGCGAGATGCTTTCTCAGCAGCAGCTTCGAGGTAAACCGTTCTAAAGCCAGGAAATTTAATTATAGACCCATTTGATCTAAAGAAGTGCCCTTCACATTCGAACACCACTGTCGTTTGATCAATTACAGCTTGAGTCATTTGAGAGGAAACAAATTTATTCCAAATAAGCTCATAAAGTTTTTGTTGATCTGGCTCTAAATCACCCCTAACTTCGTCTGGCGTAAACTCCATTGATGTAGGACGAATTGCTTCGTGAGCATCTTGAACTTTATTACTTCCTTTCTTCTTATATTCATAAGGAGCCTCAGGTAGAAAGTCTTTTCCATATTTATTTTGAATATGTGACCTTAAACTTTCAAGTGCTTCAGGTGCAGTTCTCACAGAGTCAGTACGCATATAAGTAATAAGCCCCTGCATTCCGTGATTCGTGAGTTGAATACCTTCATACAATTTCTGTGCAACCATCATTGTTCTCTTGGCCGTAAAACCAAGCTTATTTGCGGCTTCTTGCTGCAATTTAGAAGTTGTAAATGGTGCCGTCGGGTTTTGCTTTCGCTCTCGCTTTTTTACTTCAATAACAGAAAGTTTTTTTCCTTTCACATCATTAACAATTTGATTTGTAAACGCCTCATCAGTTAAGTCTGTCTTCTTTGTTGCCGACTCTCCGTAATACTTTACCTCGAAAGCGGTTCCATCTTTTTGCATCTGGCCTTCAATTGAAAACCATTGCTCTGGAACAAATTTCTTAATTTCCTCTTCACGCTCTACAATGAGTCGCAACGCCACAGACTGAACTCGTCCGGCCGAAATTCCTCTTTGAACTTTGTCCCAAAGAATAGGTGAAATTTTATACCCAACAAGACGATCGAGTACACGGCGAGTTTTTTGAGAATCGTACATGCTTGCATTAAGTTTTGTTGGGCTTTCAATTGCCTGCTTTACAGCAGATTTTGTAACCGCATTAAAAACAACTCTGTGAATATTTTTATTTTTGATCTCTTCGGCCAAATGAAAAGCGATCGCCTCACCCTCGCGGTCCATATCCGGTGCCAAATAGATGTCTTTTGCAGCTTCGGCCAACTCTTGAATTCTTTCAATTTTATCTTTTTTACCTGTAATGGGAACGAGATCAATATTGAAATCATCCTTAATATCAACACCAAGCTTAGATTTTGGAAGATCTTTAATATGCCCATTGGAGGCGACAACTTGATAACCCTTGCCGAGATACTTCTTAATTGTCTTGGCCTTTGAAGGAGACTCCACAATCACTAGACTAAACTCACCGAGGTCTCTGGCCGAAGTTTTCTTAGTAGTTTTTTTTGCAACCTTCTTCGCGGTTTTTTTCGATTTTTTCTTCGCTGTTTTTTTGGCAGTTTTTTTCGTTTTTTTCTTAGTAGACTTAGTTGTTTCTGACGTCATTAATTTATCCTTAAAGTCTTTTTATCTAGGCTGACTCAAGCCCCCTGCAGAGCAACATCTGCTTAAGTTATTTAAAATACGTTTCAAACATGAGACACCATGCGAAAACATGGCCTCAAATCACAAGGGATATAGTGGCAAGTATGGCCAGCATCTTTATACTGTCAATATTTGAGCATATGATTTTTCAAAAAGCGAGTCATAACACGAGGAGTAATTTACTCCTCGCTAATATTTAGAAGCATATGAATCTCTTCAAGATCAAACTCAGTAAGTCCAAACGGATTCTCTCTAGCATTTAAGTCTTCATCCATAAACAGAAGTCCGTGCTCTCGTTCAATATCGTCGAGGGACTCAAAAGCATCTCTTGATGGTGATAGGATTTCTCTTTCTAGTTCTTCTAGGCTTTGCTGCTCTAAAAACCTGTCTTCGTCTAAACGAGATTCTCCAAGTGCGGCCTCGGCCTCAGAGATTTCACGTTCTAGTCGCTCAAGTTCTCTTAGGTCACGTTCATGATCGTCAATGATTGAACGCTCTCGCTCCTGTCTCTCTAGCTCATCAAACTCGTCATCAGTCATTCTTATTTCGTCGGCCCGCTTCAACAGATCAATGGCGAGATTGTCTAAGTTGACCTCAATATCTAAATCATCTAAGGCATCTCTTTCCATTTGCCTCACATCATCTAGAACCTGACGATCTCTCATTCGAGCTTCTCGAGCGACTTCATCGGCCGTCTTTGTTATCGCCAAAGTTCCAACAGCAATTTCAACGGAACTATTAATGACCAAGGCGGTAGAGAAGTTATCTGTAACATTAAGAACAACAACTTCACCAACCTTATAAGTTGGCTGATTAGTAATCCTTCGCCCAGTTCCCCTATCTCTAAACCCATAAAGCTCAAAAATATTTCCCAGCTCTACGCCATCAACTCGGCCTCGATCAAGATACACCACATCCCCTAGGCTAATCCCACCAGAAGATTCTTCATAGGCTCCAATAATTGCGGCTTCAATATTTCGTCGAGAAAACGTCTGAGCAATTCGGTCTAGTCCAGGAGTGAAGACAGTCAATCTGTCTCCTCTTTGAACTAGTCCTGAGAGCTCTGTAATTTGGGCCTCCCAGACGGAGTCGATCTGACGAATAACTTCTATTTGGGCCACAATTGTATAACGGTAACCTTGTCGATCAGAGATAGGGTGACTAATTCTTCCTTGGGGACTGTATATAGAGAAACGATCCCCAGGCTTTACTTGAACACCTCTATCAATCTGAACATAAACAGTATCAAATTTCTGAATAAAAACGCGCTCACCTTGAATTGCATTAACTGATCCAAGATCTTGAATGATATTATTTGTTACAAAAGTTGTTAGGTAAAAGCCATCTCGATAATTAAACTCAACAATGGAGTCTCTATCAAAGCCCATTTCATCATACTGATCACCTGGTTCATGAATCACAATATTTGCTTGCGGTGGTTCATAGCGCTCGTATTCATCTTCGAGATAACGTTGAGTAAGTAGTTCGAGATCCTCATATGTCACACCAGAAGCATACTGAAAATAAGCTCCTTCATTTTTTAATCTCTCTCTTTCAATTAACCAATTCGGTATAACACTGTCTCCAAATTGATCAAGATTGGATGCAAATTGTATACTCGTATCCGCTTTTTCTTCATCAGCAGAAAAATCTCCCAAACTTACACTTGGCATGTCATCTATTGTTCCGGTATCAAAAATGAGAATCATTCCCGGTTCAATCTCATGTGGATTTTTAATTTTAGGATTTAATGACCAAATTTTAGGATAGTAAAAACCAGAACCAAAAAAACGGTGTGAAATTCGCCACAACCAGTCCCCCTCTTGAACAGTATATTCTGTGACCTGTGCATCGGAGACCAACTCCCTCCATTCCGAAGGGGGAATCTGAGTTTCGATATACCTTGAGATGTTTAATAACTCTCTCTCAGCTTCACCAACGTCAAATATGACAGGTTCCTTAATCTGAGGACGAACTCTTGCACGCTCCATATTCGCCGGTTCATTAACAACGACATTTTCAACCTCACTACTATCACCATTAGGCATTGGAGGATTAATATTTAGACTTCCGTTGGGCTCAAACTGATTATCGCCAATATCTTCACGAAGAGCTCGCAAGTCATCCATTTCCTCAAAGTCTGCAAGATTCAAGGTTGAAGCGCTTCTTTTTTGAACCGAGTCGGAGTTTTGTTGGGCCCTTTCACTTTTTAACTCATACAAATCATTAAGTTCGGGAAGGTCGACTTGAGATAAAAGAGCTGTCGAATTGATTAACAACCCTACACCAAGAAACATCAATACAGAAATTCGCCGATTTAAAAACGTAATATCCTCAATCCTCAAGTTTAAGCTTCAAAGAAGTCATGTAACAGAGAGTGATACTGCTCTTTTTTACTTTCTAAGTTTAAATTTTCACTGCAAACAATTAGGCGCCCAAGTGTTGATAGTACTAAGCCCGAAAAAGCATCCCTTCTAAGAACTTCTTCGTAAGCTTGCATTGCAAGGTCATATTCTCGTTGCCTAAAAAAGAGCTCGCCAATATAAAATCTGGCCCTAGCACTAATCTGTCGAATTGGTGCTCGCTCCAAGGATCTCAACTCACTAAGAGCACGTGAATACTCTTCCCTCTGGGTCATTTCAATCGCATTTCGAAGCCTTTCAACAAGACCGTCGACATCAATATCATTATAATTATGGATCATTTCTCCCGAGTGGATACTAGGCCGCGAGCTAGCAACTGTAGATGTGGCCGCAACTGCTGGAGCTACAACATCTCTCAGTTGATCTTGCCGAGGTTGAGGTTGAGGTTGAG
>SKIL01000206.1 GCA_007116425.1 Bacteriovoracaceae bacterium
AATATCCAGAACCAAAACTGAAAAATCCTTGCTCTAAGCAAGTAGACAAGCGCTCCAAAGACACCCAAGAAAAGTCCACTAAAGACTAAAAGAATTGAGATAAGCTTGCGACGTCCCTCGAGAGTATCAGGAAAGTTAAACCCTAAAGAGCGCAAGATCGACAATTGTGACGCGAGATCATAGCTCAAGAACTTCTGGTTTAATTGAAAATAATAAAAATCAAACTGATATCGAAACCGGCGAAATACCGAAAACTGTAAATTATGATAGATGTCATCAATTTCATCATTTGGAAATTGAAGTCCAAGTAGAAAATATTCTGTACCACGTTCAATTCGAGAAGGAGCAATATATGCAGTAGGATCAAATCGAACCCAACCCAACTTTTCTTCATCCCAATATTCAACCCAAGCATGAGCATCACGAGACGACACCAGATAGTGATTACCAATATCGTTAAACTCTCCACCATGAAAACCAACAACAACTCGACTAGGGACTCCAAAATATCTCAAAATAAAAGCAAAAGCCGCTGCATAATGCTCACAAAAGCCAATCTTTCGTTCGAAAAAAAACTCTTCTATACCACCCAACAGATCCCGACTATCATAAACACCAGGAGAAAGTGTGTAAGAAAAGCCTCTTTCTTGGAAATCATTCATAATTTCAAGAGATAAATCTTTGATTTGTTCACTGCTTAAATTTCCTTTATGAATTTCTAGCCTTTCTTCAATTTCCTTGAAAAAAGAGACAAATCGGGTTCCATCGATAGCATCATATGGAAATTGAGTATAACTTTTAAAGTCACCTGCTTCAAGGCCTTGTGTTCTAGGCCCTGAAATTATGTTTGTAGCTTGATAAAAAGAACTCAATAAGAAATTTCCCCTTTGATTATTTAAAGGAACAAATCTAAAAGTATCACCTTCCCATTCAAAAATTCTTCCTGGACCGACAGAACGAAAATGGTAAGTTCTATCGAGGTGAAATATAGGAGAATCTTCGAGGTTGGCCATAGAAATACGATAATTAAATCGGACTATATCTTCATCATCCTTTATCATATTATATGAACTCAAACTATGACTGCGCCCCAAACTAAAACTTTCACGGGGAAGTGATGGCGCTGGGTCCCAATTTAAGCCGTTATTTTTAATGAGGACACGCCCTCTCCAGTAAAGATCGGAAAGACTTAAACCTCTTTGATCGACTCCATCTTCCGTCTCAAAAATCGCCCTGAAAACGAGCTGTGGATTTGAAACCAATTCACTAACCTCACCAGGACGAAGACGATGAGAAAAACCAGTAATACCAGTAGTCGTTTGGGTTCCTGTAAAAACATTACCAATTGAAATTCGTGGAAAAATAAAAAAGAGTATCGAAGTGAGCGGCAACGTTAATAGGACAAGAATGGCCGTTTTCTTAAAATTAAATGAAGAGCTTGGAATACCAACATCTTGTACATTATCAAAGGTATCTTTTATCTGAGTCATTAAATAGAATAGAAATGTGACCACAAAAAGAATATAACCAACGACCCACAAGCTATCAGTAGAAAGTAATTGAGCCATGAACAAAAACATTGTAATCATAATAAATGTTAAGAAGTCTCTATTTTTCGAGCTTTCAATGAGTTTCAAAGGTGCTAAGACTGAAAGAAGACTCATTCCTGTCTCTAGACCTCGAAATTCACCGTGAAGATATACAACTCCTCCAAAAATGATCAAAACCATCACTTTATATGCAAATAGAAAAATAGGGTGTGATATAAAAGCAATGGTCCTACTGTTTTCAGACTGAAAATAAATAAGTAAAAAACGAAGAATACAAACAGCAAACAAAGTAAGACTAAAAAACAGTACAGAAGAATGGTGCAGACCCACAAAAGGTGACAAAACAATAAAATAAAATATACATAAGTTTAAGTACAACCTTGAATAATTTGACATATACTTTAATTGCTTGAGCAAATTAATTACCTTGTTACAATGAAGAAAGATTTTTCTTTATAGTGCAAAAGAATTCATCTAAATCTAAAAAATCTTTTGAATCGTAGGTCTTTTCAAAAACCTTGACTCGAACATTAACTTCCAGAGTATGCTCTCGAAGTATTTGATCAATTAGCGTAATAATAAAAGAAAGACGGTATTCATGTCCCCCGCTAATATGGTCATAGTCTACAAAATAAGAGGCTTGGTTATTTTCCAAATTTTCCGAATATTCTTTTAAATAAAGCTCGTTTTTTTTTGCGTAAACTTTCCAGTCAATATGGTTGTAGTTTAAATAACTAGAAGCCTCAAACTCACTTTCATTAATCTTTTTATACTCATAAAACTCATCATAAGACGTTTGTGTAAGAGATGCCCTACTTGAGCTGCGAGGATACGGAGATAATAAACTCTCCTTAACTTGAAAACTACCTATATCAACTTTTTCATTTAAAGCTTTTGGGTAAATATAAATACAAAAATTCACATTATGAAAAAACCATGAGCGAAATAGACCAAACGGAAAGTCTGAATGAACCTTAAGGCAATCAAGTTTATAAACGCCTCTTTCTCGCCCATGAATATCGATAAAACATGTATTAACTTCATAAGGTTTCAATAGTGTTGTACTTGAACTTCCTCTTTTTGGGCCATCAAAAATCGATACTTTAATTTTTTTTTCAAAACTTGAGTTATTTCTTAAGGAGACCTTAAGAAATGTATTTGTCTCAGCTTGTATTAAGTATTCTTTATTTCTTGAAATAAGATCAATTTTTTTCAGATGATCATTTGTCAAAATTGCAGTTGCCGCCGTGGCGGTTAAAATAACAAATGTCGTAGTATACGCCAAAGAGTGACCATAAATCATTGAGATGGTAAACATAATGAGTATAAAAAAAAGAAAGTACATGCCCATTGCCGTAGGAATGATATAAACTTTCTTTTCTTTCATTCCTGGCAGTTTAGGCAAAAACAATGAATCAAACAGAAACCGCATCTAAGACCTTTTTTGATAACTCTAGGCCATATGCTCTTCCCCTTCGACCACCAAGACGGTGCGACAAAACCCCAGGGGCAACGAATCGTACATCCTCAGTACTAACATAATCTCTTTGTGATATATATGCGTGCGCCTTCGCTGCTCGAAGAAGGTCTTTACCAGATCGAGGAGAAAGTACATACCCGTGATCAATTTCATTGCGGCCATAGGCCAACAAATCTAGAATATAATCCAGAAGCTCATCAGTATACCCTACTCGACTAACATCTAGCTTTAGTTTTAAAAAACTATCAGCGTCAAATACGGGAACAATTTTTTCTATACTTTGCTTTATATTTTCGCTCTTTAAAATTCTTTTTTCAAAATCTCGACCAGGCAGTCCAAGAGACATTGAAATAAAGAATCGATCTAGCTGTGACTCAGGTAATGGAAATGTACCAACTTGCTCGATAGGATTTTGTGTAGCTATAACTAAAAAATTTTCACTTAACTTAAACTCTTTCCGATCAACATTTACGCGCTTTTCTTCCATTGCCTGCAAAAATGCACTTTGAGTTTTTGGTGAAGCACGGTTTAATTCGTCAGCAAGCACAATATCTCCAAAAAGAGGTCCCTGTTTAAAGTCAAAACTTTCAGAGCTTTGCTTAAATACCATTGAGCCTATAATATCTGAGGGGAGAAGATCATTTGTACACTGAATTCTTGAAGCACCTAGGCCAAAGATATGGGATAAGAAGAAGGCCAAAGTTGTTTTTCCAACACCTGGAACATCCTCCAAAAGTAGGTGACCACCAGAAAGTAGTGCACAAATTGCCAACTTCATTTCAGTGTGTTTATTAAAAAAAATGGAGTCCGCGGCCTCTAAAACAAGCTGGCACTCATCCTTGTAATTATTTATACCCATAGCTTTAAATTATAAACGAGTATTAATAAAAAGGTAATCAAATGAAAAAGATATCACTTACAATACCTTCAAATAATCATCTAAGTGCTTCAAGCTTTTTGCTAAATGGAAGTTTGGCCGAGTCTGAAGCTCAACCATTGAAGAACTACCTCTTAATATTAGTGTCTGATTTGAATCAATATATGAGAGCAGTCTCTCAATATACTGATTAAGAAAATGCCCATCCAAATCTATCATAGGTGTTGTTCCTAAAATAATATGTGACGGATTAATCGACTTTGAAGCCTCAACCAAGCTTGAAACCGGAAGGTTTGGCCCTAAGTAGTAAAAGTTTAAGTTATAATTTGCAGCTAGAAGAGCAGACAATAAAATAACCATCTCATCAAAGTCGCCTTCTGGCGTGGTTATAAGAATACTTACAGGTTTTTTAGACTTATGTTGCACCTGTTTGTAGAGAGCAGCCCCCATATGAAACTTAATAAGAGACATTAGGGCCTGCTCTTGAGAAAGGTTTATTTCACCTTTGCGAATAAGGTTACCTACTTCGACCATTAAGGGTTGAATAATATCAAACGCCAATTGTTTTGGGCTCAATACGAGCTTAAGCTTATTAAACTCATGAGAAATCACATCAAGCTTATACATTTTCAATGCGAGAACAAGACTATCAAGAGATTCTCCCGAGTTCACAGAACCAAAACTTAAGACCTCAGACTTTACTTCACCATTGCCTTCAATCTTTCCAAGCTTTTTTAAATTATCTTTCAACTCTTCATTTGACCAATTAGCAATATGCCCAATCGTATGACCTAATGAGCAAAGCTCACTAAGCATTGAAAGTCTCTCAATTTCAATTTGACTATAAACTCTACGACCTGAATTATTTCTCAAAGGAGTCACAGCAGAGTAACGCTTCTCCCATGCGCGAATCGTATGAACACCTACACCGGAAATTCTAGACGCCAATTGTATGGTATATAGATCTTTAATGACTGACTCCTTGATTCAGTTAGTTGCCCTTGTGTCTAAGAGCTGATTAAGAGCATTAAACCACCACTTCCTAGATTTAGAGTAGTGAACCAAGCAGTGCCTAATATTTGTCTAACAATCAACATTTTGGCACTTATACAGAAAAAGAAAAAGCTGTATTATCAACTTAAAAGAGGAGTAGAGTAAAAAAGACACCTTAAAATCTCGCAAATTCAACAACTTACAAAAAATGGAGATACGTATGACAAAAAAAGTATTAATCACAGGCGCTACAGGGTTTGTCGGCAGCAGACTTGTTAAGGCCTTAGAAGACAACTCATACCAATGTGTTATTTTGAGCCGAAATGCGCAAAGGGCCCAAAGTAAATTATCAAGAATTATTGATATTCAAAAGCACTCCTTTAAGGAATGGGACGGAAAAAGCTCACTTGTTGATATTTGGCCAGAAGACGCTGAGGCCGCAATTAATTTAGTTGGAGAAAATATTTCAAATAAAAGATGGTCAGAAAAACAAAAAGAAAAGATAGAAAAGTCGAGGACGCTTGCAACAAATGCCGTCGTTGAAGCAATCAATGAGAAAGGCGAAAAATGTAAGACTTTTATTAGCGCTTCAGCAATCGGAGTTTATCCTGCTAACAAAAGTGAACTGCTAAAAGAAGACTCTGGAGTTGGAAGTGGATTTCTCAGTGACGTATGCCAAAAGTGGGAGGAGTCAGCAAAAAAAGTAAAGCCAGAAACTCGTCTTGTGATCGGAAGAATTGGTGTCGTCCTTGGGCAAGAGGGCGGTGCTCTTTCAAAGCTTCTACCTATATTTAAACTGGGTCTTGGAGGACCAGTTGGCAAAGGCGAGCAAATCATGAGTTGGATTCATGTAGATGATCTCGTGAACGCAATCATCTATTCTCTCGAAAATGAAAATATTTCAGGTGAATACAACTGGGTAGCCCCCGGGCCAGTGTCTAATAAAGTTTTCTCAAAGTCTTTAGCAAAGGCACTTAGAAGACCAGCGATCTTTCCAGCTCCACCATTCGGATTAAAGCTTGCTATGGGTGAAATGTCGTCAATTGTTTTAGACTCGCAAAATATTAGTTCCGAAAAGCTACAGAGTGTTGGGTATACTTTTAAGTACCCTGACATAGATTCTGCAATGAAAAATATCGCGGAGTCTGCTTAAGTGAAAGAAGATATCACTATAAATAAGCTCAAAAAGTCCTTTAGTAAAAAGGACATCGATGAAATGGAGCAACGCTATAGGGCCGCTTTTATCAATTCACTAAGTGGATTTAAAAGCGGCAATCTAATTGGAACAATTGACTTAGAAAATAAAAGTAATCAAACAAATTTAGCAATCTTCTCTTCATGCTTTCATCTTGGTGCATCCCCTGCACTCTTAGGTCTAGTTTCCCGCCCAGACATTACGGCCAGGCACACTCTCGAGAACATTATTAAAAACGAAGTCTACACAATAAACCATGTTAATACCCAAATTTTTCATAAGGCCCACCAAACAAGTGCTCGCTACCCTAAAAGTACTTGTGAGTTTGAGGCCACGGGTTTAACTCCTGAGTACATTGACAATTTTGAAGCCCCTTTTGTAAGAGAGTCTAATCTAAAAATCGGAATGAGATTAAAGGATATTGTTCATATAAAAATGAACGAAACTAAAATTATCATTGGAGAAATTAATAATATTATTATCAATTACAATGACTCACTTCCAATTGACCAAAATTCAGGACATATCAATATTGAAAAATTAGATTCTATAGCAATTTCGGGCTTAGATCACTACCATTCGACAAAAAGCTTGGCCCGTCTTAGTTACGCGAAGCCGGGCCTAACTCCAAAAATTTTAAAGTAAATATACTCATTAGTGCCATATTCTTTGGACGTTAAAACTCTACTTCACTGTTATCACATCAAAATAATATTTAATTAAGACCGAATTTCAAGACCTTATTCAAATATCGTAAAATGAATAAAAGGAATTAAATGAGAAGAAATCAAAAAAGAGCTCATTACAACTTTTGTTCGTATATCTTAACTTTAGGCCTTGGACTATTAATGTCATGTGCTGGTCCTTATACTCCTTTTGGATATGAAGCTACAAAAATAGATGATGTTTTAAACTTAGCTCATTATAGAAGTTTAACAAGAGAAGAAGAGAATAAATATAATCAATACCGAGAGATAGCGAGCATCCCACCAGAAAAGATAAAAAGTGTTCATTTTCACCCTAAAACAATTGAATATCTTTCACCTCATCAAATCATGATAATAATTGAAACTTCTGAGAATCTAAGTTCAGTAGATATTGAATCTCTTAAAAATGAAATCTACATTAACTATAATGACAACCTAATAAAACTTAAATCAATTGCAAATGAATTAAGAGTTCAAGACAATCAAATCAAAGTTAAAACAAGAAAAGTAAAAATAAATCCCGACACAAATAATAATATAG
>SKIL01000309.1 GCA_007116425.1 Bacteriovoracaceae bacterium
ATTTGAATTTACGTGAGAAGGAGTTTTTATTTTATGCGACGATAAAGTGTCATGGCCGAGTTTGTGTCTTTTTGGAGGAGGCTATCCATCCCAATTAAACTCTCGCCGTTTCCAAGAACCAAAAATCCACCTGGTTTTAGGGCGTCATGAAGCTTATTCATAATGATATTTTTATTGTCTTTGTTTTGGTAAATTAAGACGTTACGACAAAAAATAATATGAAACTTTGAATTCTCAAATGAACCTGTTAGTAAATTATGATCACGAAAATCAATTTGGTTTAATAAATTTGAATCTACCTGCCAGCGATCTTCCTCCTCGATATGAGAAAAATATTTCATTAAAAGGTTAATTGGCAAGCCTCTTTGGACCTCAAGTCCGGTGTATGTTCCTGACTTTGCCTTGCTTAAGGCCTTAAATGAAACATCACTCGCACGAAGCTTAATATTTCTAAGCTCTGAGCTTCCAAACTTCTCCTGTATGGACATTAAGATACTTAGCGGCTCTTGACCTGTACTACAAGCAGCACTCCATATATTGATCACACCAGGATTCACCTTTTTTACTTCAAGGTACATATAATCGGAAAGTGCATTAAATGGTTTTTGATCTCTAAAAAAGTAAGTTTCATTATTCGTAGAAATATTAACAAGAATTGTCATCATATCGGCACTCGGTCGATTCTTAAATGCCTCCACTAATTGTTTTTCATCTTCAAACTCAAAATTAGTCATCAATTCTTTAATACGTGAATCTAAGCGATATGTATCGTTTTCGCCATAAACCATCCCAGTCTGCTTAAAAATGATATCTGAAAAAAACTTATAAGTTTCTGCTTTATAACGCGACATCGATAAACCCTATGTATATTGACAACAAACTCAATTGTATACGATTAAGTACATTTATATAAACTTGATATTTTTTCCTATATAGCTCACCCTCTAATTATTTAAACTGGATACTAATTAAACATTGTCTGATTTCTTAACACCTAAAAACCTTTAAGTACCTGAAAGAATTCACGGTTACATGGCACCATAATTGCTCTTATTTATACATAAACTTATGAGAGCAATGGAGAGAGACATGAAAACATTTAACTGGATAATACCTCTGATTTTTGTCGCAAGTATTCCCCTATCATCACAAGCTGCAAATAAAAACCTTTGTGACGAGTATTTTGAAGCAGGTATGGACCTACAGATCATCGAAAGATGTCAGGCCCAGCATGGAGTTTC
Organism: Bacteriovoracaceae bacterium; assembly: GCA_007116425.1. GTDB lineage: Bacteria > Bdellovibrionota > Bacteriovoracia > Bacteriovoracales > Bacteriovoracaceae > SKIL01. The sequence continues at coordinate 1,242 of SKIL01000309.1, forward strand.
AAAGTGGTTTCAACAAGAGCAAGAAAGTAGGGCCAGGGCGCAAGCTGAAGAAAATGAAAGAAAAGAGCAGGCAAGAGCGGCCCAACAGGCCCAAGAAAATCGATTGAGAGAACTGCGAGAGGCCATTCAAGAGCAAACATTTGATCGAAACGACTTAAGAGAAGAGCTCGGTTTTGGCATGCTAGATATTGTGGCCTACCAGACAGTTGTAAAGTATGGACATAATTATGCAGTTACTTCACAAGACAGAGAGCTCATCACAACGGCCGACAGACTTTGTCGCGAGCTTGGTTTTGATCTCGCCAAAAGAGCAGTTATAGACCCTCTTGAAATTGATGGACAAGAACTAAGTGGTAGCGCTCATTATTTTGGCACCGAAAGGTCTGGTTCATTTCTTAACCGTAAAGAAAATGAGGTTACTCGCGCTTGGAGATGGAGCCACACAAGAAATGAAGCAAGAATTGCACAGCTCTATGACAGTGTAACCTGCGTCAAAAGCGAAATAGAAGACAATGAGTTAATGAAAGAAATTAGTTTTATCGAAAGTGTTCTCGCTAAGCCTTTTGAAACTCAAGTTGGCGAAAATAAAAATCAACAAGATACAAGAGTAAGTGATAAACCTAGAAACTTTCACGAGCACAGGCCAAGTACAGTAAGAAGCCAGCTCTACTTTCACTTCGAGACCTCAGGTGGCACGGGCGTGAGAAGATAAATCCAAGTAAACGACTAAAATAGTCACCCATCTCTTCAAAAGAGATGGGTTTTTTTTTGACAATCAATTGACCTTTGGATGACATCTCAAATTTAAATTTATGTGATTATTAATCAGTCGAGAGATGGAGAGAGGGGAAAAATTCTCGAAAAAAACACTCTAGTCTTAAGGGAATCGGACTCATCACAACACTCACTGCACTCCTCCCCTCCTCCATCTCTCTACAATACCTTATCCCATCAGACTTCGGTCACAAGGTTTAGGCCAAAGTCTTGAAGTCCCAAAAACACCCAGTACCTCTTTTCCCACCAATTTGGTACTGGGTGCTTCAAACCCCTACCACTCGAGCTTTTCGCCATTACAGTGATAGAAAAAACCCGTATTGTCTGGACTAAGCTCTTTAATTCTTTGAAAAAGGTTAGATGCTGATTCCTCGGGAGTAAGATGTCCTGTCTTTCCCGTCATATCTGTTTGCACCCAACCTGGGTGAAAAATACCAACTGAAATCTCACGTTGCTTTAAGTCGTGGGCCAGGCTCGTTGAAAGCATATTTAAGGCCGTCTTGGATGTTCTGTAGCCATATCGCCCACCGCTCGTATTATCCGCAATACTTCCCATGCGAGAAGTAATCATGGCGATTTTAGAACCACTTGATAAGTGAGAACTAAAGGTCCCAAAAACCTTTAAAGGACCGAGGGAGTTGACCTCAAATTGCTCTAAGATTGAATCAAAGACACCTTGTCCTTTAGAAAAATCTTCAATATTTTCATCTCGCATGATTCCAGCATTATTAATTAAAATATCAATCTTAAAATCACTTCCCAAAGTATTTTCAATTGCTCTAGAGGCATTTTCTAAAGAAGATAAATCTGTGACATCCACATTCTCAAAAATTTGTGCACCCGTCTCACTGAGATCAGAAGAACTCTTTCGACAAAGCGCTATGACGTTATCACCTTCGGATAAAAACTTTTTCGTAACTTCCAAACCAATTCCTCGGTTTGCCCCAGTAATCAATATATTTCGTGCCATTTAAACCTCCTGTCAAAGTCATTAATTTGCCCATCATAGGCCTGGATTAAAAAAAGGGCAAAATTTTTAACTCATATTTCGGTCAAAAGAAATCAGACAAGCAAAATCTAGCAACGAAGCAGTAAATATTGACACGCATATGGTCAGAGGAGAAAATATAAGTCTTCAAAAAAAACTTAAACAAACTGGTCAATATAGTGATGACACCCATTGAAATTAAAAAGAATACTGGACTGAAAGAAGACTTTTCAGACCAAAAACTTATCGACTCACTTAAGAGGGCCGGTAGTGACGCAGAGACTGCCCGCAAAATATTACACTTTGTCAAAAAGCGACTTTACCCTGGTATTACAACCAATCAAATTTATCGCATGGCCTTTGATCAACTTAAGAAGGCCTCTAAAAACTATGCTGCCAATTACTCACTTAAAAAGGCCATTCTTGGTTTCGGCCCCTCTGGATACTTTTTTGAAAAGTTTGTGGCCGCCATGTTCAGAGAAATGGGATACGAAACAGAAATTGAAAAAATCTATAAAGGTCGTTGTGTAGACCACGAAGTTGATGTTGTCGCAACGAAAGATGGGCATACGGCATTTATGGAGTGTAAATTCCACAATACTCCAACTAAAAAAAATGATGTTAAAACTGCTCTATATGTTCAGGCCCGCCATTTAGACCTAAAAGAAAGCGCTGAGGCCCCAGACTTTGATGATTACTACCTCGTTTCAAATGCTCCATTTAGCAAGGATGCCATTCAATACTCACAATGTGTTGGCCTGCGACTGATTGGACTCAATAGTCCTGATGAAAAAAATATCCACGCGATTATTAGAGAGCTTAGACTACATCCCATAACCTGTTTAAAGCGCTTGAGAGTTCGCGACAAAAACAAACTCATGGAAATGGGGGTCATGCTCTGTCGAGAGGTTATTGAAAACCCTCAAGTACTAAAAGATATTGGGTTACCAAAAAACGAACAACGAAGTGTGCTTAATGAAATTAAGGCGATTATCAAAAGCCGACCACCGGCAAAAAAAAATGGAAACGGAAATAAGAGCGAAAATAACGATGGAGATAATTTAAACAAAAGTGAGAACGATTTACCAACACCCTTAATTCCAAGTATACACAACGAGCAAAAAGAAAATAACGAGGAATAAAAATGAATATCACCTTCTTTGGTGCAGTTGAAACTGTTACAGGATCACAGACTCTAGTTGAAACAACATCTGGTACCTACCTAGTTGACTGTGGACTCTTTCAAGGAACCGAGTCCGATACAAAACGAAATCGCCATCCTTTTGGATATGACCCAAAAAAACTTAAAGCAGTTTTTCTCACTCATTCGCATATTGATCACTCAGGACTATTACCAAGACTGGTTTCTGAGGGATTTAATGGCCCAATCTATGCAACAAAAGCAACTCGCGAGCTCTGCCAAATATTATTAGAAGATAGTGCTTCTCTTCAAAAATCAGAAACTAAGCGATGGAACGATAAAAACCCAAAGCAGTCTAGGCGGCCACTATACACCCAAGAAGATGTAGAAAAGACACTGCAACTCTTTCGATCATGCGTTTTTGATGAAGATATCCATTTAAATGGCATTACGTTTAAATTTACACCAGCGGGGCATATTCTAGGCGCGGCAAGTCTGCTATTAAAAGATCAAAAGCAGTCTATACTTTTCAGTGGTGACTACGGAAGAAAAGATGATATTCTCATGTTTCCTCCTTCTCCCCCCACCACTGATATTGATGCCATTATTGTTGAAGGAACTTATGGAGATAGGCTTCACCCAGACGATGATGTGAAAGAAATTCTAAGGGAAATTTTGAAAGAAATTATTCAAGAGAAATCAGTTCTCGTTATCCCTGCGTTTGCAGTCGCTAGGTCTCAGGCCTTAATGTGCCTTTTTTATGAGATTTTTGAGCAAGATCCAAAGCTTGAAGTTCCTATGATGATGAGCTCTCCTATGATTGAAAAAGTAACCGCAATATACGAAAAGTTCGCTGGAGAATATCGTCTTGATCAAAAAAATGCCAAAAAAGTTTTTAACTCACCACGCTTTTTAAAGTGGAAAAAAGAGAGTGAAAATATAAATCGAAGACAGGGACCGATGATCATCATTTCAGCAAGTGGCATGGTTACAGGAGGACGAGTGGTTCACCACCTCAAGGCCCTTGCAGATGACTCCAAAAATATCATCCTGATTAGTGGTTATCAGGGAGAGGAGACTCCAGGTCGAAAAATTCTGGATGGTGAAAAGCGTGTCTATATCGATGGCCAAAAAATCGATATTCAGGCAAAAATAAAAAATCTCTCCCATCTTTCGGCCCATGGAGACCGATCGGACCTAGCAGAACTCATCCATTACTATCCGGAAAATGTAAAAGTCTTCCTTCAACACGGCGAACAAAAAACACTCAATAACTTTAAAGAGTACCTACAAGAGCTCAGGCCAGGCCAAGATGTAACTGTTGCAGAACACGCTAAAACTTATTCGCTTTAGCTCTCTAAAAGTGACAATTTTAAGTTTAAAGTGTACAAAATAGCTTATCCAACCACCAATCGAGATTAGTTATGAGTAAGTTTCAAGCTCCAAAAGGAATGCGCGACTTTGCGCCTCAAGAAGTCCTCAAACGAGAGTACCTCTTCGATATTATTACCCAAGCATTTAAAAGGCATGGCTTCATGCCCCTTGAAACACCGACAATGGAAAACTTAGAGACCCTCACTGGAAAATATGGTGAAGAGGGAGACCGCCTTATTTTTAAAGTTCTCAACTCGGGAGACTACCTTAAAAAACTTCGGAATAAGGATGAAAAAGAGCGAGAAGAAATTATAACGGCCGAAGGTTCTAAAAAGCTCACTCCCTATATCTGCGAAAAAGGACTGCGCTACGATCTAACAGTTCCCTTTGCTCGATTTGTTTCACAAAATCATGGACAGCTTGCCCTTCCCTTTAAACGCTATCAAATTCAGCCTGTCTGGCGAGCAGAGCGACCACAAAAAGGTCGCTACCGTGAGTTCACTCAATGTGACGGAGATATTATTGGAGACTCATCTCTTTTATGTGAGCTTGAGCTACTTCAAATTTATGAGAATGTTTTTAGTCAATTAAAACTTCATGATACTCAGTTGATCATTAACAACCGTAAAATTCTCGCGGCCATGGCCGAAATGATTGGCGCCAGCGATAAGCTTACTGAGCTCACAATTGCGATTGATAAATTAGACAAAATAGGTCGCCAAAAAGTTGAAGAGGAACTTGCACAAAAAGGTTTAGACTCACAACAGATTGAAAAACTCTCTCCTCTTTTTGAACTTTCAGAGCAAATGAGTAAACAAGAAAAAGCAGACAATCAATCCACTCTTAAAACTCTTGAAAGCATTCTTGCCCAAACAGAAATGGGGCAAAGAGGAATTGCTGAAATGAGAGAGCTGATTGAAATGGGCCAGGCCTGTGAGCTTAAAACGCTTTATTTCGATCCCCTTCTGGCCAGAGGCCTGGACTATTACACCGGAACAATTGTCGAGGTTAAGGCCAAGAACACACAAATTGGTAGTCTTGGTGGTGGTGGTCGTTATGACAATCTCACTGATATTTTTGGAGTCAAGGACCTTTCGGGAGTTGGTGTTTCCTTTGGAGCTGATAGAATTCTTCTTTTACTTGAAGAGAGGGAGCTTTTCCCCGAAAATCTTGAAACTTATTGTGAAGTTCTCATTATTCATTTTGGCAAAGAATCTCAGGTGCAACACCTACAACTGGCCAATAAATTGCGAAAGGCCGGTATTTCAACGGAGCTTTATCCAAGCGCTGCTAAAATGAAAAAACAAATGAAGTATGCCAATCAAAAGGCCGTTAATTTTGTCATTTTACAGGGCGAGGAAGAGATCCAAAATGGCCAGATTACAGTAAAAAACATGCATACAGGAGAGCAAAAAACTCAAAAAGTGGAAGAATTTATTCAATCTTTTGCCCCTTAGACTTTATTCCAGGGCCGACCTAAAATAAGTATATGGACCGGTCCTTACAAAACGCCCTTATTTTATGCTTACTCTGCTTTGGTTTTTTATTAAGGCCACTCTCGGCGCAAGTAAGCTGCACTCATGACCCAGCAAACTGTTGTTGGGTAACCGCTGGTTCATATGAACTTACCCAGTCAAATTTTAGCTGCACGGAAATGTACGTAGCTTCTGGGGTTACTCTCACTTTCCATTCTTCTGTAAATCAGGCGATTACTTTCAATATCTCTGGAGATGTTGAAATTGATGGAACGATTGATGTCAGTGCAAATGGCCGCATTGCTGGCCCTGGTGGTGGAGATGG
>SKIL01000216.1 GCA_007116425.1 Bacteriovoracaceae bacterium
CAGGTAATGTGCTTGGTGCTTGGCTTGATACTGTAGCGGACAATAACCCTAGTTCGATTTTTAATGATTTTGGATTTGGATCTGGTGATTTTAATGCAACAGCAAGAGACACATTTTCAATACGAGACACATTTGATTCATATTTTGGTGGTAGAAACGCAGGTCATTCAAATTCTGGAAGTCTTAACCCTGATAATTACTCATTTGGGAATTATACTTTTGATTAAGAGGAAAAGATGTCAAATTCAATATTATACAAATTAGGATTTTCGAGAAGGTTTTATTTAGGGACTTTCTTAGGTCTTATAAACTTCGCGCTGGCCTGGATAACATGGAGTTATTTTCCTGCAAATTATCAAGGAGCAACATTTACTTTTGTAGTCTTTGGGGCGACTTCTCCTATACTTATTTTCAGGACTATTAAATGCCCAAAGTGCCACACTCAATTTATGTGGAATTATTTTAATAGCTCACAAACTCTACCTAAAACGTTCAGTCCATTTACATCAACATCCTGTCCAGAATGTCATTATGATCCTGACGACTTCCCCAGTAGTAATTTTGGTGCTTGATGGCTTTCGTGGAAGTCTCGTTGCTCTTTTTGGTGCTCATGGTGAGATATTGTTTCAATTCGTGTTAATTATAGTCTTTTTGTTCGCTGATGACTGGCCTGTCTTCTCTTGAAGCTGTGGATGATGCTCAAGAAAAGTTGCTATGTCTTCAAGTTCGTGCCCAAAGTTGGAGGGGATTTCTTGATAGAGCTCAGGGTAATAAGTGACAGGTAGGCCAATAACGTAATTGGTTCCCTCTAGTAAAATCGGTCCTCCGCTATTACCACCATAGACGGAGCAGTTATGTCGGTGACGAGTTTGTTTGAGTTGGTCTCGGTAGTATTGAATTTGAGGGTCTATGGGGGTGTTGCGAGATCGCTCTATCCATCTCGCAAAACCATCTTCATAATTATCGTGATCGAGAGCGTACCAAACGCTTTGAGTATCACTCGGAAGAATCCAGCAGTTTTCGGTTGTGGTCGCTGAGCGATTTCTATCGCGATCCGAGGGGAAACCATACATTACGAGGCGGTCGTTTTCTTGTGGCGAAAAGTCGGCGAGTTTCAATGGTTTAATATAGTTTTTAACGCGATTTAAAAGCTGTGAACTGGCCTTTTGCTTGTCGGGATCTCGAATCTCAACTTCAATAACCGCCACATCATGGCGCAAACTTGAGGCAATGACCTGTTTGCAGCGCCCACTAAATTCCTCTTTCATTTTTCCGTCTGGATAGATTCTGATTTCGTCATCGTGGCAACTTTGAGAGATCGTCCAGTTGTAACAATGTCTAGCGGTTGCAAAAAAGAATCGATCTTGAGGATTCTTCACCCAGAAGCCGGTACAACCAGTTTTTTGTCCTGCTCGAACTGCGCGAGCAATATGTCTTAACTCTTCGGATGTCGTATCCCTTCTCCAAGAGTTTTCAAAAAAATTTTTCTCAAAAGCTTCTTCTGCAAAGCTAAAAGGAAGAGTACATAAGATAAGAAGGATAAGTTTCATTTGTTGGATTTATCATAAGATTAAGTTGCTGAATTTACAAATATTATAGCGAGACATTTATCTCAACTTTTCTATCAGAACTGCCGATAAGTGATTGATATGATATACGCAAAAAAATTTATTTTCTTATTTTCTTTAGTTCTTTACTCAGCAGCTTTTGCACATGAGTTTAGTTTTACTAAAGATTTTGAGAGCTTTGATCGCTTTCATTCTACGCTGATCCATTTCTCTCAAAAAATTGAAAAAGATCTTCCGCTAAGGTCGAAGGAGGGTGACGCCATTCCTGCGACTATGCCGAGGACATCTGGTCTGCATTTTATCGAGATAATTGTAGATAGTGTCTTTTCACCTGTTATGGCCAGCACTCAAAGAGAGTTGTGCTTTTTTGCAGGATGGCCTAGTTATATGAATGGTGGTTATTGCGATACCCCCTGGTCTCACGATGGAGATCGGTATTTACGTCCCATCGGAGACACCTATGGTAGAGATTACTTTTGTGGAAAGAGAGATGTCTTTCGATGTCACCCCGTGCTTTTTGGGCCAGGGGAAAGTGGTCGCGGACATTGTGTACCAACTAGCGGTTATGACGAGGTTTCGGGAATTTGCTTCGAGAAACTTTTGGAAGAACCAGATCAGATCTATAAAGCTTTTCAGCTGGATCCTGAATACCGAGAAACCTATCTAAATTATGTTCAGCATATTATTGAATACTGTCAGCAAGGTCATGATGTTGAAGCTTGCGAATATTTTATGGCCAGTATTTTAGACCTAGATCAACGTGTTTGCAGTCTCGATGATATTCGGGCCCTGATGGGACAAGAGGCCATCGATCAACTTCAAAGCAATTGGTCTGATATCAAAACTGTTCTTGCTGGACGAGAAGAGCAGGCGGCGAAAAGGCAGGCCAGAATTGAGAAGTACTCAAATTCGGCCGAAGTACAAATTATGATTAATACCATCCGCACCAACGCGGCCCGTGTGTGTACAGGACAGAGCACTCAAACTTGTCGAGCATCTAAAAACCCTCGACAAAATAGAGGCCTTTGTTGGCGCTATGTAAAACTTGGTCTTGTGGATAGTGGTCTGACTGATAGCTATGTGGTGAGTAGGTTTGCGGTTGAGGCCGAAAGAAAACTTCCTGCGCGCGGCTTTACAAATATTCTAGAGGATAATCCCTCGATGCGAAGTATAGATGCACCGATTGGCGCCATATTAGTTTATGAAAAGTTCCCGGGAAGTAGAACTCCTGGGCATATTGAAGTAAAATTGGGTGATGATGAATATGGTAGTGACTTTATTTCTAACCGTCCAATTGACCAGTATAATCCAGCGAGAAGACTTGTTGGGATTTACATTAAATAGGAGTCTGTTATTAAGCTTTTATTGACGTTCGCATTCTTTTTTAGCTTGAGTTTTGGCCATGTCTTTGCGCAGGACTTAGAGACGCATGCCGATTTTGATATGATTACCACTGAACTTGCTACAACTGTCGCGCAGGAGGACGATGGGCTTTTTCGCACATATCAGCTAATGCAAAAAGTTGTGAGTTATTATCTTGAGACTCGAGATCAAGACAGCTTGGCCCAGGCCTTGAGTTTTTATAAGTCAATTTTTAAGTATGATCTCAATCATTTTATCGTTGAGATGTATCTTCCGATTTTACGTCAAGATAAAAAAGGCCTCATTTTGGCCTTAGAGAAAAGTTCTCTTGCGATTGAAGACCGCAAAGAATTTTTACGTAGGCTTGAAAGTGCTCGAAGGGAGCATGATGAGGGTAACGATTAGAACTGCTTCTAGGTCGCTCTAAGAGATCGCTTTAAAAGACCGCCAAACTATTGAGGCAATGAATGACTATTTTTAAATGAAATTTAATTTTAAAGGACAGCTTCTTAAGCTCTTATTATTTCAAAGATCTCTTTAACTTGAGGTTATTAAGCTTGTGCTGAGAACTCCAAGCTTTAAACTGGTGGACTATGAAAACGAAACCGATCTTTATTAAAATTTTATGTATCTTTTTTCTCATCGAGCCACTGGTTAAGATCCTTTATTTTAAGATCGCAACCGGCTTTTCGTTTACATTGATTCTTTCTAATATTCTCTCCAGACAAGGCTTTATGGAGATTTTTAGTTTTTGGCTGGCCTTTCCTTTGGCCGGACTTTGTCTATTAAAGCTGAGAAACTGGACTTATTTTCTTTTTATGTACCTTCTAATTTATAACTCTTATGTCATTATGACCTACGAGCGATTCACTTGGCCGTATAATAGTGATGCTCCGTTTTTCTATAATTATATCCTGACTTTTGCGGCCCTTTTTGTGGTGGCCCTCTTTATCTTACCAGTTATTAGAGAGCCATTTTTTAATGATAAAATTCGCTGGTGGGAAAGTCGCAAGCGATTTAAGCTGGGAATTGAAGGCCATCTTTTTGATGGAGAAAAAAATATTCCTGTAAAAATCGTCAATATTTCTTATAGTGGTGTTTTGCTCCAAACAGATTTCGACCTTGAGGACCATGATTCGATTATCTTAACCTGGTCTGATCGCCACTTTGACTTTTCCATGCCTCTGACGATAGTGCGTCGTCATACCCATGGGCCTGACAAGTACGGTGCACGTTTCAGTGGGCATAACTTTCAAGATAAACTTGAGCTATATCGCTATATTTTAGACCTTGAGGGACGGTGTCGAGATGCGTCATCTTCAGTCCGCGAGGTCGAAAATGTTGGTGCTTCCCATCTAAAGTGATATTATATGTCCAAATTTTCATCACTGTGATCGAGGAGGACATATGACGGATAAGGCCCAACGCTATAAATTGCCGAAAGTTGAAGACATTATGACAAGAAAAGCGGTTGCTTTTACTACTGAGTTCAATACCGTAGACGTGCTTAGAACATTAAATAAGCATCGCATTTCCTCGGCACCTGTCCTCAAAGAGGCTTCTTCGAAAGAAATTATCGGTTTTATCTCTGAAGAAGATTGTATGAATGCGATCGCGAATAATAGCTTTTTCGATGACTTTCGCAATCTCTCGATTGAGCCTGTGATGAAAAAAGAAGTTAAAACCGTAACTCCTGAAATGAGCTTATACGAGCTGGAAAACTTCTTTCGATCATCTCACCTAAAGCACGCTCCTGTCGTTTCTGATACTGGTGAGCTTATGGGAATTGTCAGTCGTCGAGACGTTTTAGTGGCACTCGAAAAAATTGTTGATGATATTGGCCTACAAAAAGAGAAAACAAAGACTCCAGTTGTTTTATCTGAAAAGGAAATGGCCAAGTTTATTTTGAAGAATCGATAAAAAAGCACCGGCCCTTCTCTAAAAGTAGGGCCGGTTTAAAATTAGAACTGGAGTCGATATCCGTAATTTACTATTTTAATAATTCGATCGCGTTTAAGATTCTCTACTAAAACTAAACATCCACCAGTATCTGCATTAACTCTTGTCTTAATCTTCGTGACGAGGTCGACGAGATAAAAATCTTCTCCTCGAGAATTGGAATAATAATATTGAGAGTGCGTGACACGATTTTTTCTGGCCTTATCTAGTTTGCAGTCGGCACTGTTACTCCTAATTTCATAGTTGAGAGAAGGAAGAGCGAAGCTTCCATCTTTTTGTCCGATTGCCGTCACTTGAAAATGAACCTCAAAACCTCTTTCTAAGCCATCTCCAATAATTTCTTGATAAAATTCGTGTGTCTGATTTGAGGCAAATGCCACATTAAAAAAACTTAATGCAAGAAAAATAAGTCCAGATTTCTTCACCGCTGTCTCCTGTACTGGCTGGTTAAGCTATAGTTACCGATAATGGGAATATTTGTAGCAGAAAATTCCACTTTGCCAATACCTATCTCCGGTAAATCGGGACAATAAGTAAATTCAGCTTCCCAGTTGGCCCTGCGGCTTTTTGGAAAGACGTGAATCACATGACAATCATAGTAGCTTCTCCAGTCTGTACGGCCGAGATGAGTGAGTCGAACTTTGTCGTCTTCATAGATTCCATCTCTTTCTAAATCGATATAGCCTTGTTCTTCCTTAAAATCGGCCGGGATTTCTTGAGTTGTCATACCTTTTTCGCTTCTTCTCATCATCATAAATCTAAACTCGAATTCGTAGTTGAGCTTTAATTCAATACTTTCAACAGAGACATCCCGATATTGAATCATGATATTGCCCTTTCTCGCTATTCGCGTGGTATCGATTTGATGGAGAATTCCTCTAGAGAACTCTTGGGCAAAACTAAATTGTGCGCTAAAAATGAGTGTTAAGATAAGATGGACCATGGAGCTCCCCTTTAATTTCTAACCTTTAATACTTGAGAATTGCTTTAAAGGAAGGCCCCGCTGTAATTTTTGCATTTAAACTTGTATAAAATTCGAAAGTACTATTTAATAAAAGGCGTGAAATCCTATAATGTTCTTTCTTTTTGTTTTGCTTTCATTTTTGCAGCTTGGTCCTCTGTGATGGCCTCCTCCATTGACTACGATGAACTCGACTTAGAGTTTGAGACCGCGAGATTGTGCTTTTTGGTCAAAAATATTAGGCCGGATGGGCCCAGAGCATATGAGTATTGTAAGCAGATTGCTCAGAATATTATTTCTGAACGCGCAGGTCTCGTTTCAAGCGCCTATAATATTTGTGATCAGGGTTTTTTAGAGCGAAGAGTTCGCTGTTATTCAACATTATCTAAAAATTACTACGTAGATTTTTTCCCAGGGCCAGCAATTTATCATTTTTCATGGGAAACGCTAGAAAATATGATTCCTCAAATTATTTATGGTGTCGATTTTGATCAATTGGAAGATGGGAGATTAAAGCAGCATTTGCAAAAACAATACGACCTCATTTCTATCTGGGGGCTCAATGCCGTTGATAGTGCTGTTCTACTGTGTTCACAAGTTTCTCATTTGGGATCGGCAAAACTTGAGCGACTTTGCTTCTCTCGAGCTTTTGAGGCCATCGAGGGATAAATCTAAAAATTTCAGATACTTAGTTATTGTAAAAATTGCCTAATGCACAAGAATTTATTGCGGTGCGAACGGCTTTTGAAGTAGTCTCCCTCCACTTCTTTTTTTTAAAATTTTAAGATGAGGCGAGGTAGTTATCAAAACGTATATGAATAAGGCGCTAAAAATTTCTTCTATTATCCTGTTGAGTTCAATCGCTTGCAGTGTGATGGCAGAGTCACCAATTAATATGCCGACGGCCGGCCACGAAGATATTGTTTTACCGCCTAGAGATTATGGTCTTAGACATAAGCGAACCCCATCTCTTCCTTGGTGGTCTGCTTCTAATCAAGAGGTTTTGCGCTCTCCTTGTCGAGTCGAACTTAATACTCGGGAACTTACTCAAAAAGTGAAGAGAATGTCTGAGCAGAATTTGAGTGAAAGTATAACGATTCGTGGAGTAGAGTTTCGATATGGAAGCCAGGAAGTTCTCAATGCTTTTCGCGACCTCGTCACTCGCTATGATTTTAGTGGAAGAGAGTTGGACGAGTCTGAGCAAATAGATATTCAAAAAAATCATCAAATTAATCCGAATTGTTATGACGCCTTTTGTGCTTCACAGATCTTGTTTGGCAGAAGTGTTGGCCCCTTAGTCCTTTATATGAAGTACCGCTATGGAATGAACGCCTCACATTTAGTTCATCGAAATGCAACGCGGCCAAATATGAATGAAATAAAAAGTTTTATTCGCTCCTTAAGTGACTTTCCCGAGCATTTATTTCCACTTCAAAA
>SKIL01000155.1 GCA_007116425.1 Bacteriovoracaceae bacterium
AGGTAAGTTCTCACTGGTGTTAAGTTTACAAATTGATCGCTCAAAACGGTCGATGATTGATCCTGTGCCCGCTGACCACTTGCCTTTTTTTGCATATGTATTTGATCAGGAGTACTTAAGTGAACTCTTTTTTTGTGAGAGCGCATAATTGTGAGAACTCCAACCTGAGAAGAGTTTTCCATAATTCTTCGTACGAGATAGGCCATTCCAACCAGAAGCGAGCCAATCGGAACATAATTACGTACCGGCCATCCCATTTTAGAGAGCGCAACAGATAAGGCCTCATAAGTCATATGAAGACATTGGTGTTCAATTGCAGGAGCTTGTGGGTAAAAATGTGAACGTAGGGCCTGAGCAAAAGCGTGATCGGAGAAATTATGCGAGGCCAAACATAACTGGAGAAAATCACCATGCTTTAATGTTTCAATGACCAGTTGTCTAAAGTGAAGATCCGTCTCTTCTTTATTTAGAAACTCTGGTGCGAGATGTCCATGTGCATCGGCATCAATTGTTTCAGCGTCCCAGTAGGCTCCTTTAACAAGCCTGATTGGCATGCAAATCCCTCTAGATTTTGCCAGTGAAAAAATGTCTCGCAAGTGCTGAGTCGCATCTCTTAAATAAGCTTGAACAACGATTCCAGTTGCGGCGTAGTCCTTAAGCTCTGCCGTTTCTAAAAGTACTTTTTGATAAACTTCAAAAACAATATCTCGATAATCATAATGTTCAGCATCGATATTGATGAACACATCATGTTCTTTTGCGACAGTTAAAATTTCAATCAGTCTAGGAGCAACTAACTGATAAGTATAATCAAAGGCCTGAGGGCGAAAGTCAGAACAAAGGGCCGAAACCTTAATGCTGATATGAGCACGGTGAATACCTGCACTATTTTTTTCTCCTCTTGGAACATGGAGATGGAAGCCGCGGATAAGCTTAAGTACTTCCATCTTGTACTGATCGGCCTCTTTCTCAGAAACGACAAGCTCTCCGAGCTGATCAACAGTTACATCTCTTTTAGTTGAATATAAAGAGCTAAATGCATCTTTGGCCTCTTCAATAGTTTCACCAGCGATAAATCTCTTGGCCATTGTACGTACACTTGACCTCACCAAAAATGCCAGAGGCCTAGGCGGTATCATTTTTACAAACATCAAAGCAAAAGCAAAGGCCCATTCATATTTACGCGGCAACGGTCGCTCATCTCCCTTTTTGCCAAGCTCTTTGGCCTTCGTATGATCCTCGAGAAGTCTTCTAAGTGCTTCTTGTAACATTCGCTTAACGACATCTCCGGACTTGTCATGATCTAAAGACGGGAGAATGGCCAAGAATTTTAATAAGTGAATTCTAATTAAAGCAAACTGAGCTGTAAGCCCCAAAGCAAAGTCCGACACTTTTTCAAATAGAGATGACCTATACTCATTTGTATATTTTAATATGTCTTCGATAAGTGGTGCTGATAGCTCCTGAGTTTTTATCATTTGCTCATCTTCGAAAGGATCAGCAAGTTGGTAGCGAAGTGTTACCTCCTCAATGACAGAGGGGAAGTCCATCGGATTTAAGGCCGCAATCTCTTGGACAAATTTCTTAAATTCTTCGTAGGACTCATCACTCATTAGCTCTCGTCTTTGAGAGATTTCAATTTTTTCCAGGTTTTTTATGGCAAAAAGCTCATAGCTTAGTTTTTGACCCGCAAGATATATCCGGTTTTCCCTCGGGAAGATGGCCAGTAAAAGAGGTACGCTCTTTAATGTCACCTGAACACGGAAAGATTTATTTTGTTTTTTTGCCAAGGTCAAAAAAGTTAAAACTTCAGCACAAAAGACTTCATTATCGTCAATTAAATCAACAAAGTCAGAATAGAAAAACACTTCCCATTTCGCTTCATCCACAGATATTTCTTTTCGACTTAAAGAGCTCAAAACTTTTCCTCGCTCCCAATCTTTCGATGATTCAAACGTATAAGAGGTATTTGGTGAATCGATTTTTGATGATTCTTCATCAGAAAAAAACATAGTATTTCCCCGCGGAATTGATAAATCTAATATGGATCGAACTTGGCCGCCATTATGTCTCAAGAAGGCATTATCGGCAATAAGCTAAAATGACAACCCACCGCATAATTGTCGACAAAATTTGACGGGACTTCTTTTCGCTACATATAATGAAGAGATGGAACAAGTGAAGCCAGAAAGGCCACCACTCATATTATGTTTTCTTAGGGATAAGATTTTTTCACTTCAAAAGATCTCTCCACTACTAATTTGCCTCTCCCTTTTCGCACCTCCTCTTATCGCACAACAATACACGATTCAAGACTTAGAAGTTCTCGAGCAAAACCGTGATTATAAAAACTTTCTCGATCGAGCAAATGATATCCGACCGAGCGAAAGAAGAGAGCCTTGGCCAGAGATGGTCCGGAATATGGCCTCTGGGTATATAGATTTTTTGACTCAACGCCAAGATTTCTCTCAAGAGCATTTCGACTATATTGAGCAACTCACTACCTGGCCGGTCTTAAGACAAGATGAGTTTTTTCACCTCAAATGGCAACGATATGGAGTTCGAACACTCAAAAGATGTAAAGAGAATGCTCTTACTTCAAATAGTCAAGAGAAAAGGGAAGTTTGTCTAAACGCTATACATAGACTTTGGAATAGTGGGACCCAAAATCCAGACCTAGGGCTACAGCTTGCTGAATTAACTTCACAATTAAATCCTAAGGCCGACCTCTGGAGATATTATAAAGTCTCAACAACAAGCCCGGTAGTTTCAACCTATTACTGCTCTAGAGCAAATATTAAAAGATGGGCGTTTCGCTATCTTCACTTACAAATTCAAGAGAGAGATCTTCACGGTCAAGAACTTGCACAAGTCATTAGTCAGAATATGACCGAAGACTGCTGGGCGCATTTGAAAAGTGATCTCGAAAGAGTTCTACAGGGACCTAGACCTCAGCAAATTAGTGCCTTCTTACTTCTCGAGGCAAAAGGTGCTCTACGGCCAGAATTAAAAGACTTTTATCTTGTGCGCTACTTTTTAGAAGGGCCAGAAGTGGGACGACTTTTCAATTTAAGCTGGAACAGAATTG
Organism: Bacteriovoracaceae bacterium; assembly: GCA_007116425.1. Classification (GTDB taxonomy): domain Bacteria; phylum Bdellovibrionota; class Bacteriovoracia; order Bacteriovoracales; family Bacteriovoracaceae; genus SKIL01. Next base: position 3,089 of record SKIL01000155.1, read on the forward strand.
AAGAACTTTCTAAAAGTCACACCAGAAGACAGGCCGTTTTGCAAAAACTACTGTCCCTAGATCCGCTCCCAGGGAAAATTTTCTCGCGCAATCTAGACTCCTCAACTCAAGAGGTTCTTCTCAATCATCTCTCCCGAAACTTTCCTGAATATCTAGATGGATACTTCAGAACTTGCTTAGAATACAGAGAAGGATTGAAAGACTTTCCACGAGGAAACCCAACAATTGAATGCGCCGACTTACATCAAGCACAATCTGAAGCTCAGAAAGAAGCTATTAAGTGGGGTCGACCGACTCAAAGATGGATTGACCAAGGGCTAGAAATTCGATTTTCAGCGCCAAATAGGCCTTGATGGAAGTTTAGGCGAGAAACCTCTGGGGCAGACCAAAAATCCCTCGCCTAAACCAAACTAGAAGGATGACAATGACAAAAAAAATTCCGTCACTGACTCCCTTATTATAGCCATTCAAAAAACCACGTAAATAATAGATTTAAAAAAAGTTAAGCCACCGAAATTACAATGATTTTGAGGACAGAAAAATAAAATTTTCCTTCTAGTACGACTGTTTTTGTCGGCTAATCACGAGACATCGGATACTTACACGCGAAATGTAAAATCAACGACTTAGAGTTTTAGACTTGTTTTTCCCACTCTACAATCTGACCACCATCTAATTTATTTGCTGTTTTATGATAGCCGTGACTTTCATTAAGTGAGTAGAGTCTAAAGTTATCAATTCGACAATAATGAAGTATTCGTTTTGCTTTAAATTTTTGCGCCTGATCTTCAATAAACTCTTTAATCTGATGAGAAAAGCCGCTCCCCTGATGAGACATTTTTAAGGCCGTATTTTTTGACAGAAGGTCATCGCCTTGCTTCTTAAGAAAAACCGCCGCGATAATTTCATCCTCATAGTAAACACCATAAAGCTTCCAACCGTCTTTAACTTCTTTCTTTATCTGTTCAAGATTCCAAGAGAAATCGGGGCTATCAGTAAAAGCATCGAGGTTATGCTCATATATTTCTAAGAACTGATCATCTTTTGTGGCCGCACGAAATTCTAGATCCACAAATACCTCCTCCAGTCATTGCGCCCAACACTGGTATTCTAAGCTATTAATCGGCCAAGTTTTCAACGACAAGAGTACTTATATATGCCGCGAGGTCCTTGAAGTCTTGCTCATTTAAGTCAGCGATATAAGGATCCATATCAGGATTAACTCGCTCTCCCGATTTAAAATCATTAAGGGCCGTCTCAATATACCAGTCAAATTGTCCACCAATCATCGGTGCTCTTTCTGCAGGATTGCCTTGCCCGTTAGAACCATGACACTGAATGCAAGATTGATAAAGCCTCTCACCTCTAGCAAGGTCTTGAGCATAAACAGATGAACCTATCAAAAGAAAACAGGTTGAAAAAAAACAAGCGAAAAAACTGGGACCAAACTTGATCATCCCGAACTCCCAATAAAGTGTTTATATACTCAGTGATTTAAAGACCATATTAAGTCAACTCTAACGGCTCGGCAATAGCTTTTCTCTGCGTCAAAAGTTTTGAAATAAAACTCTCACTTGAATATTGAACATACTGACTAGAGATTCTCTCAATTAAGTCACTTAAAAGATTTTCCACAATGGTCGGAGAGAGAATTTTTTCTATCACTTTTTGGTCTTTACCTAAACTTTTCAACGCTTTTGCAAAATCGCTATGAGAGTCCTCAATCTCAGGTCTGATTTTAAAATAGGCTTGGGAAGAATCAAGGTCTACTAGCTCAATCTCAAAGCTCCAATATTTAAAAAGAGTAGGATTTACAATATTTAAAACTTCCCGATGTACATGAACAGCAAGAATAAGGTCACTTTTGTGCCGGTTTGTATCAACTTCAAGAAATTTCAGCTGTTCAAAATTTAATTGTGACATTAGCTGACGCTTAAGAACTCTGGCCCACAAATCAGAAAGTCCTGATTGTAGTAAAGATGAAACACGTTTGTTGTCTTCTATCGAAAAATAATTGGGATCAAGTAACGGTCTGTGGTTTTCAGTTCTTAAAAAGTTTTCGACTTCCCTAAAGTCAATAAGAAAGGCTTTAAACAAAGAACTCAGAACACTTTGATCTGTTTTATCATTCATCAACAAAGACTTATCTAAACCTGAGAGTTTAAAAAATGAATAAAACATACTCTCAAGCAGTTTACTATACAAGGAACTCTCGAGCTTCAATTCTCCTCGCGTCTGAAATACGACTTCTAAGTTTTTCCACTCATCCAAAATTTCATTTAGACAAAAATATAAGTCTTTTGAAAGCAGCGGGAAGTTTTGCTTTAAAACCTCCTGGCCGAGACTAGACCTAAATATACAAAATTCTTGATGGACATCTAACGCCCGAACAAAAAGGTCTTTACCATTCATTATATTCACCAATTAAATAACAAAAGAATTACCAAAAACTAATAAGTGTTTATGGTTTTTTTTTTACTCTTTTGCAAGAAATGAACAATCGGCATAAAATAAACTATGACAAACAATCAAGGTGAGCGCTCATTATTCTTAGACCAGTTAAGAGCATTGGCCGTTATTCACATGATATTTTTCCACTTCAATTACGACCTCATGCTTTTTGGGCTTGTTGATATTGATTTTCAAAATGACTGGATCTGGTGGATTCAACCGCGTTGGATCGTAGCGTTATTCATGACCTCCGTTGGAGCTTCGCTTTATCTTGCCCATGCCAAAAAAGTGAAATGGATAAAGTTTTGGAAAAGATGGCTAAAACTTGCCATCTTTGCACTTATTATTTCGGTATCTACCTATATTATGTTTCCCGAAAACTGGGTTTATTTTGGAACGCTTCATAGTATTGCCCTCTGTTCGCTCCTAGCTTTACCATTTGTAAAGATACCCAAAGTATCTTTCGTGATAGGGGTTGCAATCGTATCAACTCTTTTTATAGAGAGTTGGTCCTGGCCATGGTTTCAACTTCCCCACTCCTCAATGGACTATATTCCTCCGATGCCCTGGCTCGGATTTTGTCTGATTGGTATCGCATTGGCCTCATTTAAAGTTTTTGAAAAAAACCCACTTCCAAAGAGTGTAAAAGGCTCAACAGCTTTGGCCAAGGTTGGTCAAAAAGCTTTTATCATCTATCTTCTACATCAACCGATCCTCTATGGAGGCATTTCACTCTTTGTTTATTTTCAGTAATTTTACCAAAAAATGACACAAAAGCGTGTCAAATAATTGCACAATATCAGATACTTAGACTGTTGTATTTCGCCGATCTTCATTGCCTAGAAAAGACCGGCATGATAGAAGCATTTACACAAAAATATAAATTTCGTAATTGTGAGTCAAAAAGACCATGAAAAATAATATGCCCCAGATTTGGGATCGAGTTGAAAAAACTATCGGTGGAATGAAGTTTGCCGTCATTCTTATTGTTATCTTTACCGTTTTTATGATCGTTGGAACTTTTCTTGAAAGTTACTTTGGCGCGGATTTCGCTCAACGAACAATTTATAAAAAATGGCCTTTTATTCTAGTCCAAATTCTCATGTTTTTGAGTATTTGTTTTGCGGCCTTTCTTAGAATGCCCCCCAAAAAGCGTCTTTACGGATTTTATACCATTCATGCCGGCCTGATTGTAATTGCAGCAGGTGCAACAATTACTTATATCGCAGGGATTGATGGAAATATTCTACTCCACCCAAATGAGCCCAATAGAAGAATTATTCTCAACGAAGATATCCTGCGAATAACATTCCCAGATGAAGGCAGACAGATTACACGAGATCTTCCCTTCACAGCATTTCCTTACAACCTCAATGAAGAGTATGAGGGCATAAAATTTGTGACGTATCTCCCCTACAGTAATAATGAGCTAGAGTGGGTAGAGGGATATCGCGACTACACAGGCAATAATATTATTCACAGTTCTGAGTATCAGATACATAACTACCAAATTAGTGAACAGTTTCTCTTAACACTCCACCCTGAGAGTATCGACTACGAGTCAACCTTAAGTCTGGGACCTCTAAGCGTTCATTACTTACCTAAAATGCTATCTGACTGCTTCACTCTCCCTGGCCCTGGTTTTATTTTATGGGATGCAGACAAACAAAAATGTCTAGCACCAACAGATGAACAAATAGATCTTCAGACAACCTCGGCCGACAA
>SKIL01000085.1 GCA_007116425.1 Bacteriovoracaceae bacterium
AAAATTTATTATTTTTGGACAAGAGCGATAATTTGATACCAGATTCAGAGGAGCTGGAATGATTTTTTGGCATTTTTGAAATACACTAACCTCACCGCCTCTAAAACCGTAAATAGCTTGCTTTACATCACCAACACAAAATAATTTATTATAGTCGCTGTAAATTAATTTATCTAAAATTTGAAACTGTATATCAGAGGTATCTTGAAATTCATCAACAATAAAATAATCATAAGATTGAGAGACTCTTCTGCAAAGCTCTGGATCTTGCAATCCACTCAAAACACAAAACTCGAGGTCGGAAAAGGTAAGCCCTCCTGTAGGATCATAAGCGGCCTCAATATAATCAAAGATTTGTTTTAATAAATTAAAATATTGCCAGCAAATCTCACCTTCTTGAGCATGCTCAAGATAAGACAAAATATTTTCCTTTTCCTTATTGCCACGATAAACATCTAAATGCTTTTTTAAAGCATCAAAGTACTCAAGCAATTCAGAGTCTGCATTTTTCCCGCCAGGTTTTCTCACTCCTAAGGCCTTTACAGTATCTAAAAAACTTACTAGGCCATTGAATGTAAATCGATCCGATTTTGCCTTCCACTCATAATAGGCTTCCATGAGATTTGGCCATTTCGCCTTACTTCCCTGAGCGTAGGGTTCATAGGGAAATCTCTGACTTAAAGTATGGTCAATACCATAAAGTTTTAAAACTTCTGAGTCATATTTCTCTAAGTATTTGGCAGGATTTTCTAAGCTCTTTATTCTTCTCCATTCAATTCTTAGTTCAGGTGAACTGAAGATACTTATCATCGAATTTAAAATTTGTGCTCTGTCAGAGATAACAAGATCATAAAGCAAGGGGTTTTCTAATTTTAATTCTTCACGATGGGATGATAGCCAACTCTCAAATAGTCTTTCGATTCTATCTTTAGCTTCAATATCACTAATAATGCTAATATCCCCACCTACTTCGGGGAAATATCCTTGTGACAAGAGCCGAAAGCAAAAACCGTGAATCGTTCCTACGTACATTGAGTCAATGGCCTGAATCACATTTCCCCATGGTCTATGAGGCTCTTTTTTTGCAATTGACTTAAACTCACTTTTTAATCTTACGGCAAGTTCACCTGCCGCTTTTTTCGTATAAGTCATAAGGACAATTTTAGAAAAGTAGCGTTTAAGGACCTGATTGAGTTCAATCTCACTAGAATAACTTTTAGAGATCATGTCACTTGCTAAAAAAATCATGTGCTGGACAAGAACATAGGTTTTTCCAGATCCGGCGCCTGCACTTAAAATGACACCCCCATGATGCTCAATAGCGGGTCTTTGTTCTTTGTTTGGCCCACTCATGACAGTGCCCCCTTTGAACAAAGGCTACTGATATTGCAAAACGTACATGCACCACTATCAACTGGTTTAGGAGGAAAACTCTTCTCTGCAATAATATCACTCATTGTTTCTTCTATGACCTTTTTAAACTTATCGTTGCTCATTTCAAAATCTTCGATCAAAGTAACATTTTTTTTAGTCAAGTTCAGGCTTTCTAGGTCGCTCATCATTTCATTTTTCGTACTCTCAGATAACGTATAAAAGCGAGACTCTCCAGGGTCACGCAAACAAATATAACCGAGAGCACTTACTTTTCCTCTATGGCGCTGAGGTAAAAAATTAAAATAAAACCAAGTTTGAATAGCGTTGTGTTCAAGGACATCATTAACTGATGGAATGCTAAACTCTGTTCGCTTAAAGTCGATAATAAAACGTCCGTACTTTGTATCCGCAATAGCATCAATTCTACCGCGAACATTATTAGGACAAACTTCTTGGTTCACTTCTAAGTTTTGCTCAAACTCTATTTGAGAAGGGTCTGAAACTCCGAAACGACCAAGCATATCTACGGCATTACCTAGGAGCTGAATAACCTCAAGGCTTACCTCTGAATATAAATCATGATTGAGGTCTTTATCCCCTTTTTTAAGATAACCATCCAAAGTTATTTTAACTGATTCGGCAACAGAGAGTTTTGCACCATCTCGTTTATAATACATTTCAACCGCCTCATGCTCCAACTCTCCGATCTCATTTGGCATCAACAGATCGTTTGGAATTGCATCATAGCCGAGCGGGTAAATATACTGATAGTAAAACTTTCGAGGGCAATCTAAATAACTTTGCAAGCGTGAGGCCGAAAGGTTGGCCAAAGCCTTTTTTGCGACCTCTAACTGGTCATTTTTTTCATAAAAAGAATGAAGTAGTTCATCTAAAACTTTTGCATTCGGCCGTTTTTTATCAAGGCCATCTCTTTGATCCAATTTTATAAGGGTGTCACATCCTTCATCGCCTAAAGAAATAAACTCTCCCCAAAAAGGATCACTTTCAAGTAGATCTGATTCTATGATAAGATAAGAACTTTTAAATGTGAGAATCCAATCTAATTGCTCTTTAATAAAGAGCGCTTGGAATTCGGCCCTAGGAACCGGAGAGATAGCATTTAAAAACTCCATCATCTTTTCACTATAAAGATTATCTCGACCTTTAATCGAACGGTAAGCGGACGTTGCAACGATGAAGCACATTTCTCCTTCTTGATAAGTCTCTACCCCTTCAAGCCCATTAATACTCCCTCCAACCAGAGTTTGAGCTCCTATAGTTTCATGTAGAGAAACAGGAGTAGACTCAGGCAACCATGAAGTTCTGGGAGCATTAAGTAAAATCGCCTCTTTTAGAATCGTCGTATCAAATTCACTTATCTCACTATTGTCATCCGATATCTTGCCCCACTTTTCAACTTCTTCATAAATAAGCATTACCGATTTCAACTGTGTAAATGAAATGTCCTTGTTTCCATCTCGAAGTGCTACGAGCTGTTCGGATATTGTTTCTCTTAATGACTGCAGGACAACCTCATAACTGTCATCGATATGCTCAGAAATGAACTCACTGAAACATTTCTCAATAAATGGTTCGAAAAGATTTATTGATGACTTAAAAGAGAAATTTTCGTAGGGAATCTCTTGAAAGAAGTTAACTGATGGCCTTCTTTCGGCCAAGAAAATATCTAGATTTGGGTTTTTGGAAGTTATCAAACTTTCCTTGGCAAGACTTAGAATTTCAACTAACCGGCCTCGATCAAAAGTTATCACTTGCTTAGAACTCTTTTCATCAAGTTCATCATTCTCTTCGTCAATTGAATGAACTTCGCCCTCTATCCACTTGACCCAATCAGAGTGAATTGAATGTTTATAAGCATTATAAGGAACTGGCACGTAAACATCGTTTCTAATACCAAGGGCCTTTAAGAGATCTAATTGGTAAGCATTCAAAAAATCAAAGCCCCAGACAATAATATTCTTTTCAGAAAGCGAATTCTCGTCTTCTCGCAAAACATTCGCTAAATCAAAATATGCTTTTTGCTCATCTAGAATATCAAGCTTTTCATAGAGGGCCCAAAGTTTTTTTATAACCATCGACATTTCAGGACCGAACTCTTCTAGTACATCTTCTAGAAGCTCTATATCTAATGTAAAAGATCTAAGCTCTGTAATTTGTTTAAAGACTTGATGGAAGGCCTGGTCAGGTAAGTTCGGGGACATTGACTTCCAGGCCCTCGCCAAAATCTCTAGAATTTCAGACTTTCTCCAAACTTTAAGTTCACTTTCAGATTCCTCAAAGCTTTTACTGAGTTGATCTTTCACAAATTTTGATATCGTGACTGAGTCCCAACTCTTCGGAGATTTTAAAAAATTAAACTTAATCAGTTTTTGTCTAAAGCTATCGGCAGAAAGAGGGTGAGGACAAACAATAATAAGCTCTCGACTTTCCGACTTTAAAAAATCTAATGCATATACCGAATCATATCGATGAAAAGTGCTAACACAAAGCAAAAACTACCTCTCAATTCTTTACAGATTTCCAATAAGAGTAGTACAAGAGTGCCAAGTTTGCGAATTATTGTGACGAAATTGGAGCTTATGAAAAATGATTGAAAAATCAAAGTTTTACCATTTTCTGGATGAAAAAAATCAATTCATCTTACGTTTTATTGACGGCCAAGCGTTGCTTAGTGACATTGCCCTTTTACATGCAGGGCAGGGGCCAGATGAGGCCACACGCTTCAGCTTTTTTCGTGACTTTATTCTTTCAAGCGTACATCTGCTCTCTTATCTCAAGCATCATGAATCGATGGGGTTATTTATTGATTCTGACCGCCCATTTTATCGCTTTAAAATTGAGTTGCATGAAGTTGGCGCCCTCCGAACTCTCATTCAAACAGGAACCAAAGATGATGCTCAAGAACTAGATTCCAAAAAAGTCAGCGCTGGAATTCGTCTCGTTAAATTTTCACCTCATCAATCAACTCCCTACACGACTCATCTTGAAGTTGATGAAATGGACTCTAAAGAGCTCATAAATTATGTCCTAGAAACCTCATATCAAGTTCAGGCACATGTTTTAGTCAGTGAGAAAACTGATCAAAGCTTACTTCTCATGAAATTGCCAAAACCAAGTAAAAAAGAAACTACGGTAGACATCAGCTTAAAAGAATACCTTTTAAAGTACAAAAAAGACCTTCAAGAACTCATTTCAAAAAACTATCAGTCTGAAGAAGAAGTACAAAAGAGCTTCAATGAAAACCCCAACCTTCAAAGCTTACAGTACCTCTACGGAAAAGAAGTTGAATTCCGTTGTTCTTGCTCTAAAAAGCAGATGCTGGCCGGAATCTCAACCTTGGCGATGACTGAAGGACTTGATGACATTTTTGACGGGAAGGAAACACTTGAAACGACATGCGATTATTGTCACAGTAAATATGAAATTTGGCGAAACGAAGTAGACTCAACCTCTAAGCAACACTAAGTTAATTGAAGAGGAAAAATCTCGACTCCTGAACTTTCCACGGAATACGTCGACCAATTTCAGCTTCTTCATAGATACCACAAAGATTTTCGGCCATCGCTCCCTGAGCATAAACAACCGAGTCCAGTGATGATCTCTGATAAATAATATTGCTACCGCTTTTTTCAAAGTCCTCCCATTGCTGACCTTGAGAAGGCATCTCTAAACCCATAGATTCAGCAGAACTTAAGACTAATAAAAAGTCACTTCGTGTCTTTTGAATATCAGAAAAGTACTGGTAAGCCTTTTCTATTTCTGAAAGTATTTCTCGCGCTTTTTGGATGTCTTGATTTTTTAACGCTTCCAAATATGTATAATCTTGAACAATTAAAATTTTACGTTGATAGTCAGGAGAAAAGCGGCTCCAAAGAGAGGCCAAGTTCTGAGAGACTCCAGCGAAGCACCTAGGCCCTTGGCATGTCTGATCGTAATAGACTTGACCCGATTCAAAGCTATCACTTGATTGATAGTGAAATGTGGGTAGTGAGTTTTGATTTTCGGACTGAGTTCTTCGAGTCATTTTCCAAAAAATTGCGTTATCATATGCATCTACACCAAAAGAGTCTTCAAGCTCTTGAGTGCGGCACTCTCTAATCTTCTCTTCATAAGAAAACTGACCACTTGTTTCAAAGATACCAACTCGATACTCTTCCGTACCCAACAGCTCCCAGAATGGCTCACTTGCAAAGTCATCACATGTGTTAGTGATATTTTTTGTTCCATGTATCTGGGCGAGAAAACTTTCATGTGCCTTAGGTCGTAAGTTATAAATATTATAATTCCATACATGTCCAATACAGGTTGCTGACTCTAAAGAAAGTGGTTGATGACTATCAAAGCGATTAAAACGCAACATTGAAAGGTGCTCTGGCCTCAACCCTGCAACTTGAATCCATACTACTTGTTTTGGGTGGGTCGAAAAGTGATGTCGCTGCAAATTAATTGTTCGAACCTGAGAACAAGAAACAAATGCTAGGGCCATCACCAAGGTTAATGCGGATAGAGCGAAGCTTTTCATTCTTAATTCTCCCAAGTTCTCTAGCTGATCAAATTAGTGTATCCGAATTTTTGGAATTTAAATAAATAACTAAATAGGAGTCCCATCTTAATACTAAGGCCAAACCAATAGCAAATGACACAACAGGCACGGTATTCGAGTCTCCATTTAAAATATCCAAGAAAGTCGATATAAAAGCAAAGAAAAAGGCTATAAAGCTTAGCCCCATTACAATAAGGAGTTTTTTATGTTGATGGTACGAGAGCTGGGAAAAAACAAAAAGCATAATACCCGCAATACTTGCAGCCCACGCAAACAAGGCCCAGCTTTGGCCGAGCATATGATCCATAGTGTATACGACAACTCCAGACAAAAGAGCGATCTTCCACTTTAGTCCAGGCCTTGGTGGTGTCGCAGTTTTATGCGAATAAAAACTAAACATCAACTCCCCGACCAATAGACCAAGGGGCGCAGCAATAAAGATCCAAGGTATCGCTGCCATATGCGGATTAGAAGATTGTTCGAGAAAAATGAGAACGTAGCCAGACAGAGAGAACGCGAAAACTCCCAATGAGCAAGTCAAAACTCTGAGCACTGCTGCTTGAGATAGAGAACCGCTTCTAACAATATGCAAAACGGCTAGGCCTGCAGCGACAATAGAAAGTTCAATTGATGGGAAAAGAGTTGAGTTCATTGAGTTTTTCTCGTTTTAATAGTAGTTGAAATCCACTATTCTAATCTAGTGAAATAATAAAGTTAAGTGATCTGCAGTGCACAATATTGTGTATTTTGGTTTATTTAGTTAGCAAACGGAGATTTTCAAATGGAAATTATGACTGATACGGCCACACGAGAAATTCTATGGGCAATTCCCGATAGTTTTCGAGTTGTCATGTATGTGACGATGATTTTAAGTTTTGCCATTTTGGGAAAAGGAATTTACGACAAAATCCAGTTTGTGACTAATAATGAAGGATTTAAAGGCCTCAAGAAAATAAGGCCTGAGAAACTCAACTGGTGCAGCTTTGTTTCAACGATTGTTTTTACAGGAAAAGTACCTCGTAATAAAAAAGTAGGTCTCTTTCACTCTCTTATTTTCTATAGTTTCATGATTCTTTTTATTGCGACAGAATTAGTGGCCATTCAATTTAGTACTCCTCTCGTTGTATTTGAAGGGACTCCTTATATTATTATTCAGTTTCTTGCAGACATGGCGGGGATGGGGATTCTGATTGGTGTTGGACTCGCCTTTTATCGTCGATATATTTTAAAACCAAAATATCTTGAAGCCTCACGACCAAACCAAGAGCTTTTCATGTACCTAATG
>SKIL01000152.1 GCA_007116425.1 Bacteriovoracaceae bacterium
ACAAGGGCATTACCGGAGTTGATTCCATTTTCACCTCCCGAATCCTTTTTGTTTCTGACAGAGGGTCACAGTCTACTCGGATAACCAAAGAGCTTTACATTATGGATTTTGATGGACGAAATGCTGAGCCTTTAACCAACCACAGGGGAATTGTTATTTCTCCTAGTATCTCTTACGACGGAACGCGAGTTCTATATAGTTTGATTGAAGATGAGTCGCGCAAGGATCAAAAGCGAAATGTTGATTTATATTTATTAGATTTAAGAACTGGAAAAACAGAGCTCCTTTCTTCCCGTTCAGGAATTAATTCTGGCGCTATTTTTATGCCTGGAGATGAAAGTATTTTATTAACTCTAAGCCATACAGGAACAGCAAATATTTATACAATGGATCTCAATACAAGAGAGATTACTCGTTTAACATCAAGTCATGCTCCTGATGTTGATCCAAGTATTAATCGAGATGGCTCACTTATGTCTTTCTTATCAGGACGTTCAGGCGCAGCTATGATTTATACAATGGACCCTAGATCGCGCGAAAATAATACAGATAATCGACCACGTCGAATTAGTTTTGTCGGTACATTTAATGCGACACCACGGTTCAATCCAGATGGTACAGAGATCGCTTTTGCAAGTTGGATGGAAGGCCGATTTGATATTTTTAGAATTAACTCTGACGGCACTGGTTTGGCCCGATTAACGCGCAACTTTGGCTCTAATGAGGATCCTACTTTTTCCCCAGACGGCGAGTTTCTTGCCTTCTCAAGTCAACGAGTTATAAGTCGTGAGGAGGCCGAACATAATATATACATTATGGACAGGGACGGGGATATAATTGGTCGAATTACCCACAATTTAGGAAACTGTATAACTCCTAGATGGTCTAGACCCCCGAAATCACAATAAAACGTGAAAAAAAAATAGACACTTGAGCATTTTTGTCTTGTAAAAGCTTTAGACGCACTGTATTATCTCCTGAGTAACGCAACGAGTCGCATTTTTAAAATGAGAACATAAATTTGTACTTTAGGAGACCGGCCATGATGAAAGCAGAAATAAATCACCAAGCAGCGATCGAGAACTTGTCATCGATTCTTTTTTCTACACTTGAAGAGAGAATTTTCTTTGCTCACTTGGGAGGGTTTTTACATACTCAGGTTGGAGCTGATCAAACTAAAATTTATTTAATCCATCAGGATCAATCTGCTGAGCTTGTGAGTGTTAATGGTAAGGCGATTGATGAAAAAGATTCTAAGATTATTGATAAAGGAATTGGAGTTGTTGGACATGTTGTAAGAACAAAGCGTCCATACTTTAGCAACTCTGTTTCACGCGACCCACTTTTTAATAAAGAGGCCAGCCAGGGAATCTCTGCTGAACTATGTGTGCCAGTTATGCATGAAGGTGTTGTGATCGCGACGATTCATCATCAAATTATCGATTCTGAGTTTGAGTTTGCTCGTGAGCACATAACTCAGGTTTTAACCATTATTAATGAAGTGAAAAACCCCATTGCGAATATCAAAATGTACTTATCTGCTAAGTTTCTCAATGAGACTCTATTAAAGCAGATTGAAGCGAAGGAAAAAGAGCTAGAAGAGAGACAAGGCGGATTAAACCTAACTTCTTCTTATAAGATTGAGGACAAAGAGATTGTTGGACAATCAGAGTCAATGCAAAAGCTTTTGAAAATTGTTGAAAAGGTTGCAGCTTCAAACGTTAACTGCCTCATCTCTGGAGAGAGTGGGACAGGGAAGCAGATGATTGCTCGAAAAATTCACTGCCTTAGTGAAAGAAAGGAGTACGCCTTTATTGGAATTGACTGCGCTTCAATTGAAGACAAAGAAATTGAGAAGGAAATTTTTGGCTTTGAATCATTAGAGTCTGGTGGAATAAATATTAAAAACGGTTTACTTGAAATGGCCAATAGTGGAACTCTCTTCTTAAATAACGTTGAGAAACTATCTTTGGCAACTCAGGCGAAACTTGCCAGCTTTATTAACGGCGGTATTGCCTTTAGAGTTGGTGGTCAGATGCCTTATCGTTCAGACGTAAGAATTGTTGTAGCTTCAACTAAGCAACTCATTGATGATGTAGAGAACGATCTTTTTAGAGAGGATCTCTATTACTCACTCAATACGGTTAATATTGCTGTACCAGCAATGCGAGAGCGAAGAGAAGATATCGAAATTCTTGCGAACTATTTTTTAAATAAAAACAAGCAAACTGAAGAGCATAAATCGATTTCACCGTGTGTGATTAAAAAACTTGTCGATTACTCGTGGCCTGGAAATGTAAGAGAGCTTCAAAGTGTAATGGAGCGCGCCTATATCTTGGCCGATGGAATGATTATTGAGAGTGATCATCTGGCCGACAGTGTTCAGAGAGCAGAAGAGTCAATAGATAAAGTGGAAGAAGAAGTTCTTGAATTTCACGAAATGACTCTTGATGAGCTTGAGAAGCGACATATTTGTAAAACTCTGGACTTTTTGGGTGGAAATAAGACGAAAACTGCAAAAACTCTAGGGATTACTGTGAAGACGCTCTACAACAAGCTCCACAGTTACGGAATGATCAATTCGAAAGAAGCTTAAAATCTGATTTTAGATGGCCCAGAGCGCAATGTTGCTCTTGGCCATTTTCGCTATTGGCGAGGCATTAAAAAAAACGTAGAATGAACTTTTGTTTCTAACGCTGATTATTTAGCGAGAAATATGTGAGGAGGAATCAATGGCTTCAGAAACAGCAAAAGCGCAGGAAGAAATTCAGCAAAAAGGCTTTAGAAACTTCAGATCAAATGTAGATGTCGAGAACTTCTATCGCTTCGTGCATGAAAACGATCTGCGAAGAGAGGCCAAGATGCTCCTCGATGTTATTTTTTCAAGATCAGGAAAAGCTCCGAAAAAGCGCAAGAGATCTAAGAAATTGCAATAGACTTTTATTTTAAGATGGCCACATATTCTTTTGTGGCCATAACTCTGGAGAGATACAAGGATGTTATCAGTTCCACAGCACTCACCAAGTAGAGACTTGTCCATTCCTGAGATGAGCTCTGACAAAAAAAGCTTCATTGTTTTTGATCCTATCTATGGTTTTATTTATTTAACTCCTGCTGAACATGAAATTATTCATAGTCCATTTTATCAAAGGCTTAGATGGATAAAACAGTTAGGTTTTTCTCAATATATTTTTCATGGAGCTGAACATTCTCGCTTTGGTCACTCTATTGGAGTTATGTTTAATGCTCATAAAATTTTAGAGTCTTGTGGTCGTGCGGTTTCAATGGAGGACTTAAGTGACCCCAAAAAGCAAGATGCCGCCACCCTCTATCATAGATCAGTAAGACTTGGAGCTTTATTACATGATCTTGGAACGTTCTGTTTCTCGCACACTACAGAAGGTGCCTATATTAGTTATGGTGAGACGACGCGAAAGAAAAATGGAAAAGGCCTGCAAGATGATCATGAGAATCTTGGGTCTTTTATTATTAAAAATACCGATTACGAGGGCGGAATTACTTATATTTTAAAGAAACACTCTCTTGACCCTCAAAATATTTCTGACCTTGTAAAGGGTGTCCATAGTTCAGTGTTGGCCAATCAGATCCTTCACTCTGAAATAGACTGTGATCGAATGGATTATCTTTTACGTGATGCCCATTATACAGGGCTTAAATATGGAGCTTATGATAGAGACTATTTACTTCATCATTTTCAAGTTATGAACGTGGCCGGAGAAGATATATTAACGATTAAAAATAATGCCCTTCATTGTGTTGAAGACTTTTTAATGTCTCGTTTTGCTTGGTACTCTCAGGTCATACGATCTCCACGTGGAGCAAAGTATGATGCTATTGCTGAACATATTTGTGCTTACTTTTTAAACAAGGGATTAATTTATCGCTACACTGATCTTTTGGATATGATTAAAAACAATCCCATGAGATTTTTTCGTTTTAATGATAATTACTTTTTTGACCTTGTCGCTGAAACTTATTCAAGTGGAAAGCTCGATGGGAATTCCCAAGTTAAAGAGATGGCCTATACTCTTTTATTAGAAAGAGGTGCGCGGACTGTTAGATGTGAAGAGTTACGACAAATACTTTTAGACAAGTCAGATTTGGCCGAAACGGATCGGGTTGTAAGGCGGGCCGAAGCTAAAGTGGAAGAAATAAAAGACTATCTAAAGAAAAATGGTGGAGATAAAGACTGGGTGATTGATGATCTCCCGAAAAAAGATATTTCCTTGGTTAAGTCTGCGGATCAAATTGCAAAGTCTGGTAATGGAGTGAATGTTCTTTTAGAGAGAGATCCAGTTAAAATTTCAAATGATTCCGGTGACATTAAACTTTTGGCCGACCTCGAAAATTCAGTTATTTCAAAGCTCCAAAATATGACAAACTATATTCCAAACGTATTTGTTTCAAAGTCTTTTTATCAGAAACTCGTAGATGCTAAAATTATTGATGCTGAGGACTCTTAGGGAAAAGCTTGCCGCTTTAATTGCTTTTTGGAGTAAATAATCTGACACTTTTAGATTAGCTAAGTATTTGACTCTACTATACAGTTCATTAGTTCCTACTAATTGCATAAAATTATGAAAGGGCCTAAAAGTTCACTTTGCGGGAGCTCACTTTTTGAGGTAAAATTTTCTTTAGAGTGTCACTTTTCTGGCACTTTTCGAATCAGGAAGATTTGGAAGACTTAAGGAAGGGTCATGATCAATCAAAACCAGTCGGTATTTCAACATTCGCAAGGTCGAAATCACCAGCACTTTTCAAAACATCAGTCACTACGCAAAAATTTATTCTTACTAGAGGATGTCTCTGTTAAATTTGATGATTATATTGCACTAAAAAATGTAAAACTTAATGTTGAGGCAGGTGAGATTGTTTTTGTAACTGGGGCTTCTGGTGCAGGTAAGACCACACTTCTCAGAGTTCTTTCTGGCGAGCTTTCTCCTTGTTCTGGCCAAACTTTTCTATCTCATATTGAAAGACCAGGTTCAATATTTGTTTCAAAAGTTTTTCAAGATTTGAGGCTTATTCCTCGATGGAGTTGCTTTGAAAATTTAATGACGGCCTATGATAGTGCCACTTATAGATCAAAAAAAGATTTCATCTCAGATATGAACGAAATGGCAAAAGTATTGGGCTTTTATGATCGAATGGATTTAAAAATCTCAAATGCGAATGGGGGATTAAAGCAAAAAGTCGCAATTGCAAGGGCCCTCTTAACAAGACCCGAGGTTTTTATCGCTGATGAGCCAACAAGTTCCTTAGATGCAGATAATGCTCAACGAATTTTTGATGTTTTAAATCTCTACAATACGAAAAGAGGGCTTACGGTTATCTGGGCCTCACACAATAAAGAGTTGGTTAAAAGGTTCACGGGAAGGATCGTTCATCTGGATAATGGAAAGTTAGTTTATTCGGGGCATGCATGTTTCATCTAGGCTTTTATTTAAAAGAGTTTTTTAAAGCTTGTCTTAAAAACCCAGTCAGTGGTTTGGGTTTTGTGTTTTGCACTTTTGCTTTGTGTGTATTAACCCTAAATCGCTCTTATATTCAAGATGAGCTGTCACAGAGGTTTGTTCTACAAGAGTCTGGAGGCCATTTTCACGCTCTTGTTTCTGCCGATCAGAATCACTCTCGACTTGCGAGGCAGTTAAGAAGTTTACCTGGAATTAATCGCGTTGAAGAATTATCTCAAGATGTTATTTCTGAGCAATTGGAAGCTATTTTTGGTGGCTTCGATCTTGGTGAAACTCAAGAGCTATTGGCCCAAATGCGCTTAAGCTTTTCGGGACTGAAAGTCATTTTCGATCATGATATGGAGTCTCGCTCTGTTGACTTGGTTCGTGATTATATGCGGCGACTTGTAGGAAGCTCCAATCTAACTCTTGGGCCGTTTGTTCAAAATCAAAATGAAGACGGCAACTCACCTCAACAGTTTCAAATTTTTGCTAAATGGGGAAGTTGGATTGCCATTGGCCTAACGACTTTTGTTTGGGTGATATTTGCGTTCTTTTTTGCAAGTCATCTACGTAAGGTTGGCTATCTGATTGAGCAATTTCAACGGAAGAAATATGTGGCCTTGAAAAGCTATCTATGTGGAGCTGTTGCTCTTATCGCCATTTTTGCAGTTTCTCTCACACTTATGGGTGGAGATGATTATATTATTTTCTCCGTTTTTCTAATACTTGCTTTAATGAGTTCGATGATTTTACTACGTAGGTATCAGTGGGAATAGAAAATGTTAATTACTAGAAAATCTATTCTAACGCTTTCCTTACTATTATCGACAAATATCATGGCGGCGATAAACCTCAACCCTGAGCTTGCGAAGGAAGTAAGTTCATTAAAGTCAAACCTGCAAGAAAAAGAAAGCAGTCTTCAGCAGATTTCAAATAAATTGAAAGGACTTGAGTCTGAACTAGGTCATCATAATGATCGCTACGTTCAAGTGATTAGACTCAAAAATAATATCCAAAATGATATTTTTGAAATGCGAGTAGGTATACAGCAAGAACAGTCTAGGGTTGAGGCCGAGCTTGAAAATGCTCAAAAAGTTTTAAGAGCTGCCATTCTCGGACGTTTAGATGCTTCCCATTCTCCAAGTATGCTTTTATCAGAAAAAATAATTTTTGAAGAACTTAATTTGAGAGTAAAAGAGTTAAATCGAACACGTCGGGACTATCTACGTTTACAGAAAAAAATAGAATCCTTAGAGAAAAGATACGCAGAATATGAGTCTGTCGAAACTGAACTGGGCTCGCTCCTTTCTGATCTTGAAAGACAAAGAGAGGGGCATTCAAGTGAGTATGTGAAATTGACATCTCAAAAGGAAAGATTTCAGGCCGAATATGACACCTTGAAAACTAAGATTTTTCTCAGCTCTCAAGACGATGTGAAAAGGGCAAGACAGATCGTTCAAGGACTTTCCTTTTCTCTTCCTCTAAATGACTTTGTTGGAATGCAGCATGAAGATCGAGGCGTGACCTTTAAATATCGCGGAGAACAGAAAATCCGTAATAGTGCACCAGGAACAGTCGCCTATACTGGTCAATTGGCCAGTTATGGAGAGGTTGTTATGGTTGATCACGGTGGCGATACACGCTCTGTCTACCTTGGACACTTTAAACCCCGTGTGAAACAAGGTACTATTCTCAAGGAAGGGGATTTGATTGG
>SKIL01000322.1 GCA_007116425.1 Bacteriovoracaceae bacterium
AAAAGACAAACCAGGACAAACAGAAAGATATATTGAGTTCAACTTGGGGACAGAGAGATATGCTATTACCTTACTTCAGGTACTAGAAGTCATATCTATTCCACAAACAACGCCAGTCCCCAATTCTCCACCCTACACTCTTGGAGTTATGAATTTGCGCGGTAAAATCATTTCCATTATCGACGCCCGAAAGAAGCTTAATATTCCTCCCCTAGAAAAAAACGATGAGGTTGCAGTCATCATTATAAACCTAGGTGAGACAAATATCGGAATCATTGTTGACTCGATCAACAGGGTACTTTCAGTCAACGAGTCTGAGTTGGATAATGCCGTGGAGATACAAGGGCAAATAAATGCTAAATTTATCAAAGGTGTATATCACTCAGAAGAAAAGCTCACTTTTTTAATAAACCCTTATGAGTTATTTAAAAAAGACCTACCATCTCTTAGTAAGCTAGATGAGGTTGCATAGAATGAATGAGACAGAGCTCAACTTAATAAAACATGTCACAAAAATAGTTGAAGATAAAACAGGAAATACATTTACTAGCTCAAATCTTTCGATGGTCAAATCAAGACTTCACAAGAGAATCCTAGAGCTTAGACTAAGTGGTCCCCAAGAGTACCATGACTATATAAAAACAAACCTAGAGTCAGAAACCAAGGTACTCATTGGATTACTCACAACTCACCACACTTTTTTTTTTCGAGAATATACACATTTTGAGACTCTTAAAGAAATTCTCCCTCAGATCGTGTCTGATGTTAAAAAATCTGGACGTAAAACTATAAAAGTTTGGAGTGCAGCGGCCAGCAGAGGACAAGAGGCCCTCAGTCTAAGCCTTTTTCTTGATTACCATTTAAAAAAAATCAATAGTGATCTTGACTATATTGTTTTTGGCTCAGATGTCGATCCTGAGTCAATTGAGATCGCTAAAGAGGGGCTCTATCCCTACTCTCAGACAAAAGAAATTCCACTCATGTATTTAAAGGGGTATTGGCTAAAAGGCAAAAAAAATAATAGCGAAGTGGCAAAGCCAAAACCACATATCCATCAAAAGTGTGTATTTTTAGTGTCAAATCTTATGGACCCAAAAAATATCAATGAAGAGTTTGATATTATATTTTGTAGAAATGTACTTATCTACTTTGACCCTACAAATGTAGCGAGAATAGTCCAAAATTTGCTGCAAAAGCTTACTCCTAATGGCCACTTAGTAACAGGAATTTCAGAGCCAATAGGTCACCTTACAAGCGAGTTGGAAAAAATTGGCCCTACATTTTATACAACTAAAAGAAACCCAGATGCAGAAGCTTATGCAGAACGTACAAAAAAAGCAACAAATAAAAAGATTAAAATTGTCAATGTTGATGATTCTCCCAGCGTACTTAAAGTTCTTGCAAAAGTTTTTGAAAAAGATGATCGATTTGAGGTTATTGGACAGTGCGAGAACGGCAATAAGCTAAACGACTTTCTACAAAAAGAAAGTCCCGACATCATAAGTCTAGACCTCCACATGCCTGAACTCGATGGAGTTAATTATCTGAAAAAATACTATAATAAAAATCACCCACCAGTACTCATTGTTTCAAGTGTAAACAGAGACAACCAGGAGTTAAGTCAAAAGGCTCTCGAGTACGGTGCAATAGACTTTGTAGAAAAACCAAGCCTTCAAAACTTTGAGAAATGCTCAGAGGAGATAATAAACAAAATCATATCCTCCTTAGAGTACAACACCGAACACAGCAAGCAGTACACTCATCAAAGAACTGACAAGGAAATAGAGTGTAATCAATCATCTTTGAAAATCAGAAACAATTTATCCTCGGGTCAATTCATTTTATCTCCCTTATTCTTCTTTTGCGACAGTACAAATACAAACGACTTCGAGCATGTTCTTAAAGAATTAGTAGAACGTAAATTACTACCAACAGCAATAATCCTACCCTTTTTGAATGAAACAGAGGAATGGAAGAATATCTTTCAAAAATATAATTATAATATCGCACTACGCCCTGACTTAAAACAGGTTTACCTTTGTGGAATAAATGACTTCTTAGAAGGTTTTTCTAAAAAGCTATATTCTGGGAATAATGTTCTATGTTTTTTTCAAAAGTCAGGACTTATTAACAAACTGACGAGTTCACACCTCGAAAAAAATTACATCCTTAGTGAAAACAATGCCACGAAGACAATCGAAGATATTAATATTATGCCCTACTCAAGTTGGGGATATCATATCTATGAATACTTAAACTCAAAAAAATCAAGTCGTAACTCACTCCTACAGTATAGGAAAAATCACATAATGAATGACTCTATTTTACCTAATGAAGTCCTTTTAATTTTCTATACTGATATGGATACAATTGCATCGATATATATTTCTAACGATATTAACAAGCTAAATCTAAATATTTTTAGAAACAACCCCATAAGCACGTATAAGATTATTGGAAGCTCGGAATTAACTGACCAATACATTAACAAAATTGGAAATCTTGCGAGACTTGAAAAAAACATTAATCGAGATACTAGCTTTAGCTTTAAGATTAGTGATAACAAGGCAAGTATTCAAAAAACTACAGAGGAAGTTAAAACTCCTAAAATAAAAACGCAAATCGCGCCACAAAACAATCGAAAAAAAGCAAAGGTTATGATCATTGATGATTCTTCAACTATGTCAAAAATACTCGGTCGAATCCTTGAAAAAGAAGAAAGTATAACCGAGATCTCAATTGTAAATGATCCGACTAAAGCAAAAGAAGAAATTTCAAAATTTGAACCAGATGTTATTACCCTTGATATAAATATGCCAAAGATGAATGGAATTGAAGTCTATAAGAGATTTATTCGTCATAAAAATATTCCAACCGTGGTTGTCAGCTCATCACTTGAAGAATCTGAAGATGTCTTGAACTTACTTCAAATAGGTGCCGTAGACTATATTCAAAAACCAAGCTTTAATAACTTTGATAGTCATAATTTTCCACTTTTCGACAAAATTAAATTGGCCTTAAAAGCAAATACAAAAAATCAAATTGACAAGCCTATAAAGGGCCGACTGCCAAATATAACAGATTCAACACTGATCCACTCCTCACTCATTTTGATCGGGTCATCAACAGGTGGTACAAGAGCTCTTCACCAAGTGCTAGGCCAATTTCCTCAAGAGTTCCCTCCAGTTATTATTGCTCAACACATCCCAAAGGGTTTCTCGAAGTCATTTGCACAACAACTTAACAAAAATAATCCCTTTGAAGTGGTTGAAGCAAAAGATGGCGATGAGATACGGCCTAACACTGTATTTATATGTCCAGGAAGCCTAAATACGAGTCTTGAAAAACAGGGGATGAAATATGTCTTAAAAGTTCATCCCTGTAAAATACACAAACACGGCATCCCTTCTGTAGATATGTTGTTTGAGAGTTCCGCAAAAAACTTTAAAGGTCCGATCACGGCAGCGATTTTAACAGGTATGGGAAAAGATGGTGCCCAAGGAATGGAATATTTAAAGCGAGTTAATTCATTTAATATTGCTCAAGATGAAAAAAGTTGCGTTGTTTATGGTATGCCTAGAGCAGCAGTAGAAAAGGGCGTTATTGATATTAGCGTTGATCTCAATGATATCCCTTCAAGTATTTATAAATCCCTTCACTCAAAAAAGAATGCGGCATAGGAGTACTCTGATGAAATCTTTAATTTTTCAGATACACCTGCTTTTTGCTCTATCATTATTTAGTGTTTCCTGCTCACATTTTAATCAAAAATCACAAGGCTTATCAGCTGAAAGTTCGTATCAATCTGCAAGAGAAATTGCCTCTCGTCCAGCACAGTACTCGGAATCATGTGCCAATATCGTTCAAAAACTGTTGTCTCAACCAAGTAGTTCAAGTTCTACGAGAAACTTTACTCGACTAGAGCTTGAATTAGGTGCAAACAATTTTAAGCAAGTAGAACCAAACTGGAAACGCGTTGAAAAAATAATTCAAAAAATAGAACTCACTTCACCTGAATCGGCAAGATTAGCACGACAGGCCGTCAACCTAAGAGAACAAAGAGGACTTAGTGCACTCAAAATTGATACCGCAGAATTACCTCAAAAGATGGTACGTTTTCTCGAGGGTCCATTTGCAGATGCTCATGGGTCAAAGAGCTTATATGGTCCCTTTATTGATTTTAGGGCCATCGATAGTAATACTTTATTAATCTATCATGCCGAAGACCTCTACCCTATCATAGTACGCTGGGGCGATGTTTTAGAACCAGAAACTCAGGTTCGTCCAAGTAATTACATTCAAAACTTAGGTATTGAGCATGAAATATCAGGCCTTCAGGTTCTAACTCTCCCTCGAAACTTTACGGCCGCTTCAGAGTTACGTACATTGCAACCTGAGGTCTTTAATATTTCTTCAGCTTCTCGCTTTCATCTTTATAAGTGGGAGGAGTCAGCGTACAAAGCTAGATTTCGCTCACTCTTTTTTGATGAAACAGAGTTCTACTCAAAGCCAACTCAAAGAGAATTTTCACAATTAAGAGAACTGCTTAATACAGACCTAGAACTAAGACAACAAATTCAATCACTCCTCTTTGTGGCCCCAACAGGAGTCGGAAAAACAAGAGTACTTGGACTTGGCGTAGCTGATAAGGTACAGCAGGCATTGACAAGTCTCTCATCTCAAACCGAGCAACCAAAAAAGCTTAGTATCGTAATGGCCAATACGGCGAACCTCGTTGATCAGCTAGGAAGAGATATTGGAGGCCAATTGGCCCAAGAAGTAGGTCTCTCTAGATTTAGAATTGTCCAGTGGGGTGGTACTAATACAGAACAAATGTCACTTGATCAATTGATACGCTTTATTGACGAGTCTGATGTCCCAGTTGTTCTCGTCTCAAGCTTTCAAACAGTTGCTTCGCGAATTAGAGAAGACTCTGGCCTAACAAGACTAATGTCACGCTCAAACTTAGTCGCTATAGACGAGGCCCACAATTCATCAGGCAACACTTATAAGAGAATTATGAATATTGCTAAGAATGTCGCTCAAGATGACCGTCAATCTAACGCTACAGTTCCCCACGCCTTAGACATTATGGGAGTAACCGCCACACCTTCCTCGCGATCAAATCCGGTTCGAACTGTAGACCTCTTTGATTATACCTATCGAGCAGGAGAAACGACTCCCAGAAACTTTTCATATCAAATTAAAAATCTTAATCTAGCGCAAAGAAGCGCTATGAAAAATGATATGTTGGAGTGGTATAGTGTAGAGAAACAAAGACGCTTAGCAACTCGAAGAGGCGAAATTAATTCACCGGACGAGTTTACATATATGAAGCTCAACCGTTCACTTTTTTTCACTCAAGGCAATCATCCGAGAGTAAGTCCAACTCGATTAGAACAAGAGTGGCCAAATATTGCTGGTGAACTTGATGTTAGAGCACCTGGGATCATTCATACATACCCAAGAGATGCTCGTGCAGTTTCAGAAACACTCTCAAAACTGACAGGTAAAAACTATGTATCTGATGCAGATATGACAGTAGCTCAAAGAGACGCTCTTTACACCGCTTTTAAAAACGGAGAACTATATAATGGGCAAAAAATTGATGCTCTTATCATTGGAAGAAATAAACTAGAAGGACTCAATTTTCCAGATGCAGGCTGGTTTGTTTCACTCAAAAGATATTCTTATTTCCCTGACAATATTCAAGAGGCCGGTCGTGCTATGAGGTTAGCAAATGATAAACCCACTCCGGCCATTATATTTTTCGCAGAAAACACGGGAAGCTCTGTATACAAAGGGGTTCGAGATTTTGTTATGAGCAAAATGGGGCGCTTGCCACGACAAATGGCCCAAGGCCGTGGTTTCGTTGGAGCGAGAAGGTTTGAAAATAGCCACCCCGGCTCGCAATTGGGAGAAAGTACTCTAGACCTAAACGTGGCCATGGAACTTCTTTTTCGACAAAACCAAGACCTTGCCCGACAGTTCAATCAAACTTCAGCGACAAGAAGTGCTGCGATTGAGCAATTTCATGACCTCATCGGACGAACCATTCGTCAGCATGGAAATATGGAGGCATCAAGATCATTTCGGACCTTTGTCAATGAGGTGAATTCTTATCCTTTTTTCAAAGGAAACCTTAAAGACACCTGGCGCTATTGCGACAAATTAATTCAAATCAAAAGAAGAGGAAAACCATTCCCTAAAGGTTTGGAGCAAACAGACCTTGCAATTCTTAATAACTCTCAACTAATGGATCACGTCCGTGAGTTTAGAGAAATGCGCAATTGGATTGGAAACGTAGGCAGAGACACGATTGAAACGATGAATCTTAGTCCCAGGGGCGTATTTGACATGGCCGAGGTTCTTGACTCATTTGTTTTAAGATACGGAGATAAAGCTCCTAAAATTTTAAAAACATGGGATCTTCACGACGACCTTATTCAGATGATCAATACCTCTTCGACTTCACTTTGGAATAGAATGGGATTTAAAGCGAGGGCCACACTTGAGCAACTTTTTCTCCAAGCAGACGAACTTCCCTTTGAGCAAGGAATTAATCAATACGTGATTAATAATGGCCGTCTTCCAGATTTTTATTTTTCAAAGTTAGCAAGTAATGAAGTCGTTTCAATGGAGGATAAAATAGCTCACCGTCTGGCGGAAAGGCTTCAAGCAAGAGTTCAAAGTGGAAGACTTAATTTTGATGAACTTGACCCTGAGGTTATTAGAACCTTAGATAGCGATCCTTTTATTCATCGAATCATTGGCCAAGCAACGGGCGCACTTGAAAACGAAATAACTCAGGCAAAAAACTTGAGTTCCCCCAATATCCGAAGACTGACCTATCAAGATCTTTTATCTGAAGAGGGACTAGGTGCTTTTAGAATCTTAGAGGCCTTAGCAAATATGCAATTGCCAAATGCGATCCAAACGAGGCGTGGAGTTGAAAGGATTTTAACTGAAGTTTAATTAGCTCCATTGAGTCCTAACTACCAGCGAGGCCGGGAAAAATATCCAGTAATCCACGCGATATCAATTCAATTGAAATCGCAAGCAATATTATTCCCATAATCCGTGTCATAACATTAAGCCCAACCTGGCCGAGCCTATTTGCAATCTTCTTCCCCGAACTAAAA
>SKIL01000191.1 GCA_007116425.1 Bacteriovoracaceae bacterium
AAAATTAATTTTTGAAACAATTCCAAAAGCATTGAAGAGACCTCGCGCTCTTAATGAAATAAAAGGTCGGGGTGAGACTTTTGGATTTAACTTGTCAAAGGATCAAAGTCGAGTCGTAGAGGCCATAAAGTCTAAAATAGAAAAAGGTTTTTCCAAGCATTTAATCCATGGTGTGACTGGAAGTGGAAAAACAATTATATATTTAAATTTAATTAATGAATTGATTGCCAGTGGAAAGTCAGTACTTTTTTTGCTTCCTGAAATTAATCTAACGCCACAGTTTTTAAAGACATTTGAAAAGCATGCTAGTTGTTCCATATATATGTACCATAGTAATATAAGCAATTCAGACCGGTTTGGATTGTGGAATTTATTGAATGAAAATGATGACCCAAAAATTATCATAGGTGTTAGAAGTTCAATATTTCTTCCAATAAAGAATCTTGGTGCCATTGTTGTCGATGAAGAACACGATAATTCGTTTAAGCAAGACGATAGATGTACATATAATGCTCGAGATGTTGCGATAAAAAAATGTCAACTTTTAAAGATTCCATTTATTGCTGGAAGCGCTACACCATCATTAGAAACATATATAAACTTTAAGGAAAAAGAAAATTATTATGCGTTAAAGAAGAGGCCTACTCTATCAAAGCTGCCAAAAGTTGAATTTGTAGATATGAGAGATGATAAATCAAAAAATGAAGCTGATATGTGGCCATTACATTCAGTAAGTGTAGATAAAATCAAAGAGGCTTTGGAAAAAAGAGAGCAAGTTCTTATATTTATTAATAAGCTTGGCTATGCTTCCTTTATGCAGTGTCGTGGATGTGGACATCAATTTGAATGTCCGAATTGTCATGTAAATTTGCGGGTACACAAGCAAAGACATGAAATCTCTTGTCATGTTTGCGACTATAAGGATCACTTACCATCATCGTGTCCAGTTTGTGGCAACATGAGCTTATTAAACAAAGGCTTCGGAACTGAGAAAGTAAAGGAGGTGGCGCAGTTACTGTTCCCACAGGCCAATGTTGAAAGGTTTGATAGAGATGAAATAACAACCATGTCAAAGCTTGAAGATCGGCTCGATCGCTTTCATCGTGGTGATATTGATATATTAGTTGGAACGCAAATGATGTCTAAAGGACATAATTTCGAAAGAGTTAATCTTGTAGTTATGCTTGGAATTGATTCGCAGCTAAATTTTCCTGACTTTCGATCTAACGAAAGAGTGTTTCAGTCCCTATATCAGGTAAGTGGAAGATCTGGAAGATTTGGTAGAGATGGAAAAGTAATTGTCCAGACCTTGGCACCAGACAATAAAATTTACGATTATATAAAGAAGCACGATTTTGATACCTTTTATCAAGACGAAATAATTATTAGAGAGATATGCGACTGCCCACCGTGCTCTAGGATCGCGATGGTTTATTTAACAGCAAACTCAAAGACAAAGATCGTTGACTTCGCAAGTAAGTATAAGCTTTTAGCAACAAACTTAATTGAAAAACATTTTATGGATGTAGAAATATTAGGTCCAAGGCCTGGATTCATTGAAAAAAGAGTAAATAAATTCACATGGGCATCAATGATAAAAACCAAAAATGTGAATCAACTTCATAATTTCATCGATAGTTTAAAGCGCAATATTACAACTAAATCAGGCACTTCGATAAAAATTGATGTCGACCCTCTTTTTATTGAATAAGGAAAAAGCTAAGTAAATTCAATGCTTTAGCGCTATAAAATAAAATAACTTAAAGTTTAACTGTCTGCCACCCGATAAGACCAAGGATAAGAGTCTATAATCAGACCTTGAAGGCCAAAAGGGAACTGTTATGACAGGTGATAAAATAATGAAATTTAAAAAAGCTCTCAACACCGCTTTAGTAGCATTGGTGTTGGTAATACCGCTGGAAGCGTTATCGCAGCAAATATCTGTGATTAACAGGCCTAGGCCGTCGACGTCTAGTGATAGTGATGTTCGTGTTAACCCAGCTAGAACTCCCGTCAGCCCTTCTGCTATTACCCACTGTGACTCCTCTCAACACATGTCACATGCTCTTTTAAGAAGTTTAATGCTTGATGAAGATGGAATTCGAGTTGAGTTTGATGGAGATGATCTTCGTAAGGCAAGGGTTCACGTGCCTAGACATTACTCTACATGTCTCGATCTTGAAGTTGGACTTGAGACGGATAGTCGAAATAATGTTTTTGTTAGTTTTAGAAATACAATGTTTGAGGATGAAATAAATAGTCGAGGTGAGGTTGTGCGTGACGCTTACACTCAGTACTTGGCCTGTCTCGAGGATGAAGGTGTCATGACTCGTGATGGTGACAGTTTACAAGTCGATGCAAGCAAGATGAATGTGAGAAGATATGAATCTCGAGAATTTAATTTTCCAGAAGGAACTTTCAACAAAGTTGGGAATGTTCACGTTCATTATTTGGGACCGGGAGAGAATGAGAACGGTGGATATGGTCCAGTTTTTTCCGACTCCTTTGAAAGAATGGGATGCTATACCAAAGAAAGTCTTTCACCAGATGGAGATTATATTGCCTACGAATCACCAGAAAATCGCGCGGCCACCATGGCCTATGAAGCATGTAACTCAGGCGATGTTGTAAATATATTAAGAGCGCTGAGTAACTTAGAAGAAAGTGAGGTTGGAAATGCAAGAGAGCTTCAACTGATTTTAAGACAAGCGCTGAATGAAGAATTAGATAAAGAAGGTGAGCGTATTTATAATCGAATGCGCGAAATTGGGCGAAGGTTTGAATTTGAAGATGGTATTCCGAAGCTGTCTGTAGAAGATGCAGCTGAGTATGGTGACGAGTATTTAAGTCTATTGCATGATTTGAATCGTGTTATTTTAAACCCATATATTTCATTTATCGATGAATTAAAGGATGAGCGCAGGTATGCTTCACCCGAAAGAAGAGAGTTGATAGATGCACAGATTGCTGAATACAATAAAAAAATTCAACAATACAGTAAGGAAGGAAGACGATACGGATACGACGCTGTCATGAATACTATGCGCTATTATGCAGACGATCTAAGTGATTATGCACGTGATATTGAAGGATTTAATCTCAAGTCTCATTTTTATGGAAGATATTATGCCGAAGGGCGAAGTAATGATCCTCGTGGAGCAAGAATTACAAGTAAAGAAAATGTAGATGATGAAATTAGAAATCGCTTGGGCTCTTTTGATCGAGCATTTGAAAGGTTTGCTATGGAAGATGCAACGAGAAGAAGAGGTGATACAAGCGCCGTTCAAAGGTCTCAAAATCGTGTCACAACCTTGACGAGTGCTAGAGATCGTAGGTGGCAAGAAGATATTCAAAAAGTTCAACAAGATTTTCAAAGTTGTGTTGGCTGGTTTCACACACAGTTTAAAATACAACAATGTCAGGAAAGAATGCAACGAGCATACAATCAAGCTCTCAGAAGAAGAGAGGGGTATAATCGCCAAATTCAAGGAGCAGGAGAAGATTTAACAAATTACACTGCTCAATATCAGATTTACCAAAGGACTCAAGCCCAAAGGCGTGAACGAGAGCAGGACCAGTCTAGCTTATTTTGGTATGAACAAGATTCTGGATCAGGAATTCAGAGTTACGGATTAAGTAATCCAGGTAATTATTACTCTCTCATGGGAGGAGCTGAGGGAGGATTGGGAAGGGCCCCAGCTTTTCAGTTTAGCCAACAGCCACAAATGCAACAAGGCTTTGGTGGGCCAATGCAACATGGATTTACAACACAAATGCCGATTCAGCAGCAAATGCCGATGATGCAACAGCAAATGCCGATGATGCAACAGCAAATGCCTATGATGCAGCAGCAAAGCCCTATTATGCAACCTGGTCCGGGTGGCTATATGATTCCCTAGAGATTTATTTTTATAAATGAGTCATCAAATCTTCTAGTAAAGGCACCGATAGAAAAAATCTACGGTGCTTTTTAAGTGATGTTTAAAATGTCATTCCTGCACGAAGTTGAAAGAGGTACATATTCTTTGTACCGTTGCTGATATTTGAATCATTTGTATATCCAAAATAATCACCTGTGAAAAGGTAACCCATGTTGGCACCAACCGAGATCTCATTATTCCATTGATAAGTGAAACCAAAATCAACTTCAAATCCCATATTGTCATCTTGATTGGTTTCAGAAGCCGTAATTTGAGTGTTTGTTTCATGTTGAAAAGCGTCTGCACCCTCGCGAGCAACTTCATTGGCCTTGGCATAGATAAAGGCCAGATCCCATGTCCACTTATTAGAAGTGTACTGACCTCTTAGCTTGTAATAGTTGGCATTTGTAATATACGAGTCGTAAATATTTAGCTCATCGTTTGCAACAGCATGAAGGTTGTAACGAAAAAGAATATTGGCCACTTGATAATTTGGATTTAGATAAAGTGCTTCAAAGTCACTTTGACCGCCATCATGTCCAGATATGCGACCGGCATCAAAGCCAAATGTCCAGCGGTTATTTGGTCTCCAGTTGGACTCAAAGATAACTCCTCTTGCCTTGTAGTCGGTGTTTCTATCATTGTCATAGAGATTTCCTAGCTCCCCATTAATGATGGGAACTTCGACACCAATGTCAAAATCATTAAAGTCTTTGGCGAAGTAGAAATTGATCATTTTTACGTTTGTTCTGCCGAGAGTTGTGCTAACAACAGCAGTGTCTAATCCAATATCTGCTGTGAGATCATCGTTCGCAAAATTGTTTTTCTTCACACCATAGAGCATCCCAAAAGCAATATCTCTTTGAGGATTATCATATAAAAGTGAGAGTCCCCATTCTTTTACATTGGTGGCGCGAGTAAGACTTTTGCCTTGTGATACTTTTGACCAATATGGTTCAAAGTAAAAGTTTCCAAGTTTGATATCAAGAGTAATCCCATCGCGCATAGAAAAGTGACGATCCCACAGACCATTTCCCTCGTTATAGATCGCACCTAATCCCCAGTGGGCAGAGTGTCGTCCTATACGATAAGTTGCTGTGTCGGCATAAAGTTCTGCATAAAGTTGATTGATAATGACATTCTCATCAGAACTAGAAGTGTTGTAGTGATAGAGTGCGTTTGCATAGTGACCGCCAAGCCTTTGAGTATTTGAGCGACCTAAAGCATTTCCATGAGCGTAACCACTACTAAACTCGGCCTTTAGTGAGGCAGCATCGTTTACGATAAGAGTTGGATTAAGGTTGAAAACATAAGACTGCCAAGAAGCATTGTCTCTGCCTCCAGGAGCAGCACCTGGGTCCATACTTGTGCGGTCAGGATTTGCTTCATCGGAGTTAACTCGGCGGTAAGTATCAATAAGAGTAGTGTCTGCACCAAATCGTCCATTCCAATCAATTGGTAAGGAATAGGCGGCCGGAGATATTAAAAGTGAGCATAGGGCAACGTTTAAGAATAACTTGAGTCTTGAATACACGGTAACTCCCCAATAGATTGGTGTTTTGAAAATATGAACGATAATATATGAAATTAAGGACTGTCGTCAAAAGAAGATACTTTAAAACAAAAGGTAATTTTGAGTGGAGCTGCGCACCATAAGAAGTAAACTTAAAAAAACATTGCTCGCCGTGTCGGCAATGGCGATACTTATTTTCGCTGCCTTTGTTGTGTCTGTATTTATTGTGATTTTAAGTGTCCCTGTTGAGCGCCTTGATCAAGTTGTTGGAGGCGGAACAGATCGATTCGTCGGTGAAGCACCGGAGTTGGAATCTGGTTCTTTAATTAGGCTAAAAGACCTGAAAACTTACTTTCATATGTCTGAAGCTGCCTTAAATCAAAGTTTTTCTGAATGGTATGAGTTTAACGAGGGGCTGGCCTTTGAAATTGTTGATAATGAAAGAATATATCTTCTGAAAAATATATATTTACCCCGAGTGCTAAAAAATGATTGCGCAGTTATCTACTGCTTTCAGCACAGGATGCAGTTTGACCAAATTCCATCTGTTTTTTGGAATGGGTTAATAGGAATAGAGGACTATCGCTTTTTAGATCATTTCGGTGTCGACCTCAAATCTATTGCCCGTGCCATTTGGGTTGATCTTGTTCAAATGAGATTGGCGCAAGGAGGCTCAACTTTAACTCAACAGCTAGCGAAAAACTTATTTTATTCAAATGAAAAGACTTTTAGGCGCAAATATCAGGAAATGATCACGGCGATATATATCGATGCAAAATATCCTAAGGAAAGTATTTTAGAAGCCTATTTTAATGAGGTTTATTGGGGGGCGTTTCAGGGAATACAAGTTAAGGGAATTTTTGCAGCATCAGTCTTTTATTTTGATAAAACGCCTGAGGAGGTGTCGCCTTACGAAGCGGCCATACTTATTGGCCTTTTAAGAGGGCCAAACTTCTACCATCCAATCAGGCATTTAGAGCGATTAAAAAATAGAACAGAAGTTGTTTATAGAAGACTAATAGAGATTGGTTTATTTAGTGATCGGCAAGACGTTGCTTGGAGCGATAGTGAATGGCAAGAGTGGCAAAGTGAACTGAAGAAAAGAATTGAGCAGAGACACCTATACGCTTTTTGGCATTTTAATCGTGAGTATCAAGAGAATGTCTTTTCGAGTTGGGAAGCCTACGAATCATGGGTTTTATTTAGATCTGCTCATCAGAAATTGCGTGAAATTCGAAACCAGGTTCATGGAGGTGAGAAGTCGGAATTGGATCTATCCCTTAAAATCTTTATGAAAAAACGTCCTAGATCAGATCGTGAAATTAGCTCAGAGCAAATTATTTCATTCTATTCAAAAGTAGAAAGAAATAATGACGTGGCCATTAAAAATGAAAAGCACCAGATTGGAAGCACGCTTAAGCCTATTCTCTATCGTTTATTCTATGATCATGGTGTTGAGCTGGATGATCGAGTGGAACTTGGGCCATTTAGTTTAGAACTCATTTCTGGAGTTTGGTCTCCAAGTGAGCTACCAATGCGTGATAACTTAGAGGATATTAGTGTTGGAGAGGCGTTGTGGCGGTCATTGAATCGCCCAGTGATTCGACTTGCACAACAAATTGGTTTTGAGCAAAT
>SKIL01000201.1 GCA_007116425.1 Bacteriovoracaceae bacterium
AAACTTAGAAAGTGAACCAACCTTATCCAAAGTTCGAATTGCTGAAGTTGAAAGTCTCAACTTAATCGTTTCACCAGTCTCAGCGTCATAGACACGCTTTGTTTGGAGGTTAGGCTTTTGTGTCATTTTTGTTTTATTGTTGGCGTGAGATACCTTATTACCAACTAATCTTCTTTTTCCTGTAAGGTCACATGTACGAGACATAATTCGCTTCCTTTATTCGCTCTACTAAAATTAACGTCTGCTTAGGTTTTATCACCGAGTTAAGGTGGGAATTTATACTGTTCGTTATTAAAGATCAAGCCAAATTTTTCACCTTGCGGTGGGTTATTGTGGTTATCTCTATCAGATGATATGAAAGCTTGCTTATTTTTGTGAAAAATTTACAGACTTAGAGGTATTGATGATCTGGTTGAGAAACACTGTCCTTGTGGTATTTGCACTTCATTCTATTTCTGCTGTTAATGCTAGTGACGGTGTCGCTTCGACATTATTGCGGGCCTATTCTCCATCCTGTCCTGCGGTTGTGACTCGACAAGTTCAGTCTTCTCTAGGTCATATTCAAGGTTTAATGCATATTGTACGTCAAATGCGTGACGAATATAATTGCATTGGAGCTGGCGAAATTCTTGAGATGGCCCAACGTTACCAACGACTTTATGAAGATTATGAAGTTTATGCTCATACTCGTGATGATCAGCGTGGACTTGAAAGAAAAATCCAGCTTTATACATCCCTGTTAAGTGATCCTTCACTGGGGACATCTCAACAGACATTTTTAGAGCAGGAATTACTTTTCGCACAGTCTGACCTCATTACATTTCAGGCCGGGGCCACTCGCTTCTCAAGCTTGCACGGACGCCAGGCCAGAGGGGCCTATGAGTTGGTGGGAAGTATTGAAAACTTTTTCTCTTCTTGGTCGTCAAATCCTCAGTGCTTCGAAAGTGGGCTTGGATTATGGTCTTCATTAGTCAGTAATGGTCTTTTGGCCTCGGCCGCCTTTGCCGGCCCTGGAACTTCTTTGGCCTTGGCCAGTGGAGCAGTTGTTAGCTACTCTCTTTCTCAGTACCTTCGAAACTTAAAGTGGAACCGTGCTTTAGACCGAATTGATGAAATTCAATGGCCAACGGCCCTTCGGTGCGTATCTCAATCTTTAACTGATCAGTACTGCCAGTCTCGAGAGGTAGAACGGCTTGTGAGAGACTTTAGGTCCCACCAAAATGATGAATTGGAAGGCCTAGAAGGGATTGAGCTCTTATCTCGACATATGACTCAGTTAGATCATTGGTTGCAAGAGGTTTTTGCCGGTAGTGCAATTACATCTGAAGGTGACCTTATTAACCGTGAAAGACCAATTCTCCAGGCAGAATTATTGCAAAAGGTTCGTCGCTACACCGAGACTTATGGAACAATCCGACAAGATACTTATGCGAGACTTTCTCAAGGACAAGAAAGAAGTGATGCCATCGCTTTGGGAATTTCAAACCTTGTTCTTATTATGGAGACACCCACTCTAAATCCTGCTCCTCCATCTTCTTTTAGTTCGGCCCCTAGTCTGGAAAACCCCATTTTTATTTCGAGAGATAAAAATGTACTCCCTTACACATTATTTGATCCAACTATAAATCGGGTTCCAATGTGTAATCAAAATCCATGTACCTCATTATTGGCCTATGTGAATGATCGAGGGATTCGCTTATCTATGGAAGACTGGGAGCGTGCATTGGGTAATGCACTTAATGTGATTGATGAGACTCTTGTTTCTGTAAATACTCTTCGCGCTCGAACGGTCTCGGTTGATGCATTCAGTGTGCTCGTGCGGGCCAATGCTGATCATCGCGGAGAGAGTAATGCTATTGAAGGTCTCGAAAAAATTATTAAAAATGCTGATCGTATTATTCGTTATCTGACAGAGCTTGGTTGTGAGTCTCGAACTCAAGACTGTGAGAGTTCAACAGCGTCAAGTGAGCTTTATGCTTTGGCCCATCATCGTTATTTTCCTCAGATTCAAAATGTGGGAAAAACAAAAGAGTTGACTCAGACAGTATTGGAGCTCATTGAAGAGGGCTTTAGGCCGAGAACTCTTGATCCTCAGTTTCTTCCAGAAGAGTGCCAAGCCCGAACGGATAATGGAGAATGGGCATCAAGTCCGAGGTCTTTAATTTCACCTCTTGCCGACGACGAAGAGAGTAAAAGTTTTGAGATCACTTCGTGTATTACAAATATTTTGAAGCTCGCAGAGCGTGGAAATGATGTCTACTTTCGTAAGGTTCGAGACATGGTTTCCTATGAGCTTGAGGCGCGATTTCTACATGGGGACTTCGATGAAGAAGTACAGCGAATCGTTTACTCTACACGCACCGACTTAGTTCAATCATTGGTTGAAACATATAGTGGGGACCTTTCCCAAATTGGACTTTCTGAACTGCTTGTTGGAATTGAGACTTCAAAAGATTTGACTCAGCGAGCGGTTTCGGAGTTTTATCGTGTCTTTGCAAAGCCGATTGGATCATTACTTGAAGAGTCTAGAGACTTGCGTCCAGCTCAGAAAGGTGATCTATGCTTTAGGATCCTGCCTTTCTTATCAGAAGATGATCAAGACTTAATGGAGGCCGCATATAATTTATGTCGAGGTGTGAGCTTAAATTTTTATCATGACGGCCCAACCTTAAATTGGAATGATTTTGTTGCCAGGCTTTCTGGTCGAACTGTTTTAAGAAGAACTCGTGAAGAGTTTACTTTTACAGGATATCGCTCTCAATCTGATCGCTATTGTGCCTTAAGAAATTATTATCGAGATAATATGCTAATCGAGCAACAAATGCGATCAGGTCGTAAAGATGATAAAGATGATAAAGGTGAACTCATAGAGACACCAAATTTTTTAGATTATATTTTGTAAAATAAATTTTGGGAGAGA
This sequence comes from Bacteriovoracaceae bacterium, assembly GCA_007116425.1. Classification (GTDB taxonomy): domain Bacteria; phylum Bdellovibrionota; class Bacteriovoracia; order Bacteriovoracales; family Bacteriovoracaceae; genus SKIL01. The sequence goes on from SKIL01000201.1 coordinate 2,921, forward strand.
CAAAAGTTGAAAACAAACGGTCAGAAAATTACTTTCTTCTTTGTTGTTGCCGTTTCGTTTGTTATTGCCTGGCTATTGTGGGGTGCATTCCAAAATAGAGTTCAAGACATTGATCACCAGCAAGAAGATTTAATCGAGACTCAAAGTTATTCAAGTTCTCAAAATAATAACTATATGGATGATATTTCTGTTGAGCACGTTACTTCCAATCGCCACGTCGTAGTTCCACCTGATGAAGTCGATGAAGGGGGAAAGGGTGAAACTCTTTCACCTGAAGAAGTTGAGTGGGAAGAGAGGAGACAGCTTATTCGTGATCAGCTTTCTGAAATTCAGAAAATATCTCGCGAATGTGAGAGTGACTTGGGTGAGCTTTTTGAAGATCCAAACTTTGTTGACCCTAGAAGTGATTTTTATGCTAACCCCGAAAATGCTATGCGAATGGTCGATATTTTAATTGCTGCCGTGTTGAGTGCATACCCCACGACAGAAATTTATAGTGAGTTAGAGACGGCCGTTGATAGTGGATTACCATTTGATGCCAGAGAAATTAATCATTATATGGTAGAGCTAAACGGCTGTCTTAATCCTCGGATTGAAAGTTTTTTAATGACACTTTTTGATTCTTTTCAAATTCATAACTATAGTGATGAGCACAGACAAAGCATCACTTCTCATATTTTAAATTATGGACTGCGATCACCAGTTCTTTCGGCACCAACCTTATTATCACTCAATTTCCAATTGAATATTTTAAATGGAATGGTGAGAACGGGGACCCTGCCTTTAGATATCGCGTCCGACTTGGAGTCTTTGCAGATGCAGCTTGTTGAGTCTCATCGTAATATGAGTGAGGTCGTTTACCTTGAGGATGAGAGAGTCAGTGCCAGAGACAGGCGAAGTGAAGTCTATTCTGATTTTAGATCGCGGGAATATGTGAATCAAGAGCTTCAGAGGCTATTAGATGATCTTCGCCGAAGCTTGGCGGTTCAATAGAATCTAGTCTTCCATGCATAAATAGATTTTTTCTGTATTAATCTTTAGTTTTAAGAGTTGATCTTCAATCGATGAAAGCATCCATCTACGCATCGGTCTCGGGTAGCGAACTTTTCCATCAAAGCTTTTGATCATTTCTGCAGCATGAATGTCACTTTGGGGGTAATTCTTTTCGACCTGGGCATAAACATCTTTAGTAAACCTTACAACCCCAGCTGAAATATATTCTACTTTCGTGAGATCAAGATTTTGATCTAATTCATGGAATAATTCTTGGTAAGCAACTTGAAAGTTGTCTTCATAGACAATTGGATCAAGGTGAATGGCAACTTTATGTCCACTATTTTGAAGCTTACTCATTGCTAGGATTCGATGCTTTGTTGAAGGGGTTTTAAGGTCAGTTTTTTTTGCTCTTTGTGATGGTGAGAGCGAAAAACTGGTCACAATATTTGGCAGAGGTTTTAATTTTAAGATTTCATTTATATTTGCTGACTTTGTTCGTAGCTCAAGCATCGCACGCTTATTGATTTCAAAAAAATTGTGATAAAGAGATATTTCATTTGTCGCATGTGATAGGGCCAAAGAATCACTAAATTCCCCAGCATGAAACCAGATCTTTTTATCCGCTTCTTGTTTGATGATTTCTCGGTCATATACTTTTTGCATCTCTGCGATGATTTCGTTGTGATTGACAAAAAAGACTAAGTCTGGAGAGTTAAAATGCCCTTGTAGATAGCAATACTCACATTCGTAGATACAATTGTATGCATGAATATAATAGAAGTGTGGTTCTCCACTTAGGCCGTAGGCATCGGGTGCACTCTTTACGAGCTGTCCTTTTTTTTGGGCGATAAACGCGTTGAGATTATTTCTTTTTTGCAGGTAAGGTTTTTTTACACGTCCAAAAAAATCTGCATAGTTTTGGATGAGCTCAATATTTTTGTGTGGGATTCTTTTGAGAATGTTTTCAGTCAAGGGGTGTCGAAATATCTCTTCCTCGATATAGAAGTTCTCAATCATAGATTTCCATCCTGTATTTGGGTGAACTTTTCTAGGTCGATCGAGTTTATGGCGTCAACTAGCTGTTTTCTGTGTTCTTCATTTTCAATCCACGTGTTGATTTGAAATCCACGCTTTTCGAAGTCTTTATCCCACTTTATATTTATTCGATCTTTTATTTGTGGCGTAAGACCTAGATTAATAAGCTCTTCGAGATTTTTACTGAGCTGTGTACGAAATGGATTAAGCATCTCAGAAATGGCCTTAAGAAGTTCACTTGCTCTTTGCTTTGGTCTCCAGTCAGGATAGTTCTTCACAAGACCATCGGCGAGTAAGTGAACTTTTTCAAGATCAACTCCTTTGAGCTCTAGTTTTTTTAATGACTTTCCAAGTGCTTTGCTCATACTGACAGTAAAGTGCATATCTTTATTTTGAATAAGTTGAGAATAGGTATCACTTTTTATGTTATTGGCCGTCGATTGAATATGTTCTTTCGAATCAAGGTAGGGTGCAATTTTACTTTGGAATTCATAATAAATTTTTTCGCTAAATAATGAGGATTGCTCTTTTATGGATTCACATATGTTTTGTGCTTCATCTTCATGCCCATTTTGATAGGGAAGATCTGAAATCAGTTTATAGGCCATAAACTCGATATTTAATTCTTTTGCGGCCCATGCCATTCCATAGGCCTCTCTGTCTACTAGCGGTGCAAATATATTTAATTCTTTTGCCTGAGCTTGCTCCAAAACTCGATCAAAAGTACTCATAAGGTCAGCACTCTTAATTTCAGAGTCTGAGTTTAGTTCATGACAAGGAAAAGACTGAAACATCGGAGCATTGCCGTTGTGAGCGTACACAGTGCGTATTTTATAAAAGTCGTTTATCGCCAACTTGGAGTTTAGGCCGGCACAGATACCTAGATTTATAATACTGCTGTATTTTACTCCCTGTGAGGCGGCCAAAAGGGTTTTATTCATTGCACTAAAGATGCCTTCTCCTGTAATCAGGACATCATATCTGCTACAAGTATGGAGTTTTCCCGCCAAAGGTTGTATAGCAGGGGGAAAATAAACTGTAGGGTCGAGTTTGGCCTTTTGTGTTTGTTCAAGGAATGCTGCAGCTTCTCCTGGATGGGCGAAGACAAGAAGTGGTTTATTCATGGCGCTAAATTACGATGCACTATAAGGGCCGTCAAGTCGAGAGGAGTTCGTTGTGGCCGATAATCAGTCTTCTAAATTATTAAATCGTGGTCAATGGCCATTGAAACTACCAATTGGCTTTGGTGGGGCTGCCATCAGCGGTGAAGGGCGCGGTTATGGCTTTGGCGCGATGGATGAGACCTCCGCCGAGACTCTTCTCAAGGATGCCTTTGAGCAGGGTGTTCGCTTGTACGATTTTGCTCCTATCTATGGTCATCGCTTAAGTGAACAACGTTTTGGTCGCTATTTATCTGATGTTCGTGAGCAGATTTTTCTGATCTCAAAATGTGGTGTCGACTGGCATGATAATGGCCGAGTTAATATGACAAACGAACCTAAGGTTATTCAAAAACAGCTGGAGCATAGTCGCCAGGACTTTCAAACCGATACAATTGATCTTTATATGGTTCATTGGCCTGATGCACGAGTGGATATTCGCAAAAGCCTTGAAGTTTTGGCAAAGGCGCAAGAGCGCAAGTGGATTAAACATATTGGTTTATGTAATACAAGTGTAGATGAGCTAAAAAAGGCCCAGGAAGTTGCGCCCATAAAGGTGGTCCAGTCTGAGCTCAATATTTTTAATCCAAACTCATACTTAGACTTAGAGCAAACCCTTGTGGCCGATCAGATTTCCTTTATGTCATGGGGAACTCTTGATAAAGGTATTTTGGCCGGTTCTGTTAATGCTCAAAGAAAGTTTGATCCTCTGGACTGTCGCTCTTGGGCACCATGGTGGAAAAAATCGCCAAAAGATTTTAAGTTTTCCAGTGTTGAAAGGTTGAAGCAGCTCATAGACCGTACTCCAAGTTTAGAGGGATGGGAATTGGTTGATCTTGCTCTGGCATTTAACCTTTCTTTTTTAGCTGTCGATTGTATTCTCTGCGGCCCAAAGTCAAATTCGCAATTAACTCGTTTGATTAAGGCCTTAAGTCATATTGGTGAAGTAA
>SKIL01000208.1 GCA_007116425.1 Bacteriovoracaceae bacterium
AAGAATAAAACCTAAAAAGAGATTTCCCCAACTCATACTGCCAGTCAGACCAGTCCAAGCAAAAGCGAGCATAATATTCATGGCAAACATTAGAAGCCACCTCCTAGTACCGCATGGATATAGGCCGAAGGATCAAGCATCTGAGAAGCGGCAAGTTTACACAACTCAAAGACAATAGGTGCGCCAAACCCCATCAAAACGACAACGACGGCCAAAATTCCAATCGGAATCATCATTGAATTAATCACTGATGGATTATCGGCACCTGGCAATGGTTGAATTTCAACGCCTTCTTTTACGGGCTTCCAAAAAGCTTTTTCAAAGATTTTAATCATTGAAATAAGAGTAAATAGGCCGACAAAAACCATAAGGAAAACAACAATCGGCCTTCCATCAAGTAGCCCGGCCTTAATTAAGAAAATTTTAGCAAAAAAGCCTGAGAGCGGAGGAATTCCCGCAAGACCTAGTGCTGAGATTAAAAATAGAATCGAAAAATATGGTCTTTGCCGATAGATCCCACCAACATAATCTAAATGATAGCTACCTTGTAAGCGATTAATCACACCGGCCGCGAGAAAGAGATTTGTTTTAGCAATAATATTGTGAACTAAATAAAAAATTGCACCTGCTATCGCAATTTCAGTCCACATTCCAAAACCAATCAGCATATAACCAATCTGAGAGACGATGTGAAAAGATAAAATCTTTCGAATATCATACTGCCCAACAGCTCCAATAATCCCTGCAATCATGGTCAAAACACCCATAACCACGATCAACTCGTGAGTAAAGCCAATGTTTTGAACAAATATAAGTGAAAAGAATCTCATCACCGTGTACACCCCAACTTTCGTTAAAAGACCTGCAAAGATTGCAGAGATTGCTGATGGTGGAGTGTGATAAGATGCCGGAAGCCATGAGAAAAATGGGAAGGCTGCGGCCTTAAGTCCAAAGGCCACAAGAAAAAGCATTCCAGTTGCAGTTGCCATTGACGGGTCATCTAACGCTGACATTTTAACTGCAAGGTCTGCCATATTTACAGTCCCCGCCATTCCATAAAGAATTCCAATCCCGGCCAAGAACATAAATGACCCAAATAAGTTGAGAGCCATGTACTTAAAAGCACCCTCAATTTGAAGTTTTCCATTCGCAGCAGAAAGTAGAGCAAAGGAAGAAATCAACATGATCTCAAAGCTAACGTAAAGGTTAAAAATATCACCAGTAAGAAAAGAACCATAAACTCCCACGAGGAGTGTTTGCAATAAGGGGTGATGGCCAAATTTTTCAAGCGTTTCATTTCTCGTAAAAATTGAATACAGATGAACACATACTCCAACGAGAGAACAAACCAGAAGCATGATCACGGCCAGTGCGTCTGCAACTAGATTAATACCAATTGGAGCTTGCCAACCACCAATATGAATCGCCACAGGTCCATAATTTACGACGTGCCAAAAAAGTATACAGATAGAAATAAAACTTAAAAAAGTTCCACTAAAGCTTATCCATCTCTGAAGTGCTGGAGTTTTCCAAAAAAGCAAACAAACAGCTGCGGCCAAAAGAGGAATAATAATCGGTAGTACGAGCAAATTCATGATTTATCCACCATTTGAAGCTCGTCAGTGTCAACTTCATCAAAAAGCTGAAAAGTTCGCAAAAGAATAATAATGGTAAAGGCCAAAAGACCAAAACCGATAACAATCGCTGTTAAAATCATCGCTTGTGGAAGCGGGTCAGCTGATTGATAACTCAGATAGAGACTTTCTGGATGAATTAAAGGTGCGTGATATCTGGTCATACCTGATGACGCAAAAATAGCAAGGTTTACCGCCTGTCCGACCAGGGCTAATCCAAAAACAAACTTAACAATATTTCTTCGAAGCATCAAAAAGACGCCCGCAGCAAATATAATTCCAATAACAATAGCTAAAGCAGATTGCACTAGTTATCCTCCTGGAGGCTGAAGAAAATTGTCATCACAACTCCAATCACAACAAAATAAACACCGATGTCAAAAATAAGAGGAGTACTGAGTTTTATTGTATATTCAAAAAATGGAAGCTCATACCAAATTGCCAGCAAGTAAGGATCACCAAGAAAAAGTGAAAACGTACCACTTAAAATGGCAAGAAATAATCCGAGTCCAATCAGCCAAATGGTATCGATATTAAAGACTTCTCTTAGCTTCTCTACCCCATTTGCAATTCCAAATAAGGCGAATGCCGCTGAACCAACTAGGCCACCAGCAAATCCACCACCGGGAAGGTCGTGTCCTCGCAAGAGTAGAAATAAAGAAAAAATAAGAAAGCCTGGCAGTAAAACGCGAGCAGTTACTGTCAATAAAAGTGAATTCACAGCATAGGCTCCTTTTTCTTACGTCGATATTTAAGAAGCGCAAAAACACCGACAGCAGCAATCCCAAGAACTGCCAACTCACCCATTGTGTCGAGCGCTCTAAAGTCAACCAAGATAACGTTTACAACATTTCGACCATAAGCTTCAACCCAACTCATATCTCCGTGCTGAACAGAGATTGTCTCGGCCCATCTGGTTGTTGAAGAGGCCAAAACAAGTAATGTGAACATTGCTCCAAACACAATTGAAATAATGGCATCGATTGTAACTGTCCCCTTAGAGGATAGTCTCTCGTAGGCAGGTAATTTATAAATAACGAGAGCAAATAAGATAACAGTTAAGGTTTCAACGAGTACTTGTGTCATTGCCAAGTCTGGAGCTGAGAACATCACATAAGTTGCAGCGATCATAAAACCGATAATTCCAAGACAAGCGATAGTTGCCAACCGTGAGCGAACCATTGTCGCCGCGATCGCAGCAATGGCGATGATCATAAAAACGGCGACCTCATGCCAGTACAGAGTTTTAAAATCAGTCTCAGGCATAGGGATTTGATTGACGACTAGACTCAAGATAACCAGTGCGGCCGTTCCAATAACAGTCGTTCGCATATAATAACGAAGGTGGCCATGCTGAAGGATGCCGGCACCTTTTAGGGCCAGCTTTAAAGTTTTCTGATAAACGGCCTCAAAACGCGGGGCCAAAGCAAGATGACGTAAACTCTCCTCGCCTAGACTCCAAGGCTTTTTACCAACACTGATAAAAAAGACGACCCCCAATGCAACTGACCCTAAGCTCATCATGAGCGGAAGATTAATTCCATGCCATAAGGCCAAATCAGGATATGCCGCATCCCCTAGCATGGGAACCATGGCCGTATGTACAATAGACTGTGTAAGTGGAAAAGCAACCCCTAGTACAATACCAAGAACCGACAAACAAAGTGGCCCAATCAGAAGAGAAGGATAACCTTCCTTGTATTTTGGTTTGTCTTCGAGGTTAGCAAAAAAGGTCCAAACAAAAATCAGAGCGACAAAAGTAAAAGCAACTGAGGCCATCGCTGTCATTGTGGCCAAGGCAGCACCAGCAGGACCTTCTTTTAAAAGACCTTCTAGCGCAATCTCTTTACCAATAAAACTTAATGTCGGAATAATACCGGCCATTGCAATTGTCGCAAGAGCAACTGAAATGCCAGTAAATGGAAGAGAGCGGAAAAGACCCGATAATTTAGTAACGTCTCTCGTTCCTGTTTGGTGATCAACAATACCCGCGACCATAAAAAGAGTTCCCTTATACATCGCATGTGCGAGAAGCACGTACGCAAATGCAGTGGCAGCGTAAGGCGTTGGAAAGGCCAAAAGAACTGTTAAAAGTCCAAGAACACTCAAAGTGGTATAGGCCAAAATTTGCTTAAGATCATTTTTCTTGATTGCAAGAAAGGCACCCCAAAGCATAGTAATCGCACCAAAAGTCATCAAAGTAAATGTCCACCACTCATGAGGGCTCAAGATAGGCTGAAATCTTGCCAATAAAAAGATACCTGCTTTAACCATCGTAGCAGAGTGAAGGTAAGCACTCACAGGAGTCGGTGCCGCCATAGCTCCAGGCAACCAGAAGTGAAATGGAAATTGGGCCGACTTCGTAAAAGCACCCAAGATAATGAGTATAAATGCCGCTGTTCCATAAGGCCCTGCCGTGACCTGATAACCATTGCGAATCATCTCAGATATTTCAAATGTTCCGGCACCAAGACCTAAAATAACGAGACCAACCAGTAAACACAATCCACCAGCACCAGTTACCAATAGTGCATGAAGGGCCGCCATTCGGCTCTCCTGCTTATCATGCGTAAAACCAATCAACATAAAGGAGGTTAAACTGGTCAACTCCCAAAAAATGAATAGTAAAATAATATTGTCAGAGAATACGACTCCCACCATGGCAACTAAAAAAAGCTGAATACAAACAAAAAAGCGCCCAAGATACTCATGCCCTTTTAGATATCCTCCACCATAGATGAGGATGAATGTTCCAATTCCACAAATCAGCATACTCATAAGAAGGCCTAGGCCATCAATATGAAAAGCAATATTAAAGCCTATATCTGGAAGCCATGAAGCAAAACTTGAAAAAGGGCCTTCTTGAGACATTCTTCTAAAAAGGTCAAAAGAGGCAATTGCAAGCGATGCTGGGCCTAAGGCCAAGATCCAACCGGCCTTCTTTCCAAAGAGTTTAGTCAAAAATGAGGAGCAAAGTGCAACAATCGTTGTCGCTAACATGCATGTTAAGATTATATTCATTCTTTAAAATTTATAGCTAAGCTGTAAAAAATTCAAGCGGCAAATTTAAATAAAATTTTAATCCTGATATTTTTCTCTAATTTTTTTGATTGCGACGAAATGTGAATACAATTTTTCAAACTCTTTTTTGCGAAGAACAGGAGAAAGTAATTCATAGAATTCGGTATAAAAAATTAAAGATTCTTCGAGGTCAAAAGCTGAAGCAGAGCTAATCACAATCCTTTCTCCCATCAGGGCCAGAAGATCTAGTAGACTTTCAACTCGCACTTCAGAGAGATCTTCCAGATTTAACTCTTCAAGTTTCTGCAATACATTGAGATGTTCATCTCGAAGTTCAAATGTGTTCATATCTTGAGTTTCAATCCGAGTAAGAGTAAGTCCTAGCCGCAAGATGGCCTGTTCTTGACTATTGTGGGTCAGTATTGAGTCTGTTAACAAGTTAATCGTTTCATAACTCAACTCACCTTGCTCAAAAGACTTGTGATAGAAGCGCCAAAATTGTTTTTGATCTGCAAGCTGTAGGCCCTTAATTTGAAATTCAATCCAGTTATCGGGTTGCTGAAGGTAAAAACTACGATACTGACTCCATGCCATACATGAGGTTACAAGAGCAAAACTTATGACGAGCGCCAAGCGTGATTTTAATCTAAAAACTTGACCAGATAAGTAGTACATAATCCAAAGTCCAAATATAATGACAGCGATTTCAATGCCCCACCGAAAAGAGTCATGCCCTAAAACAAAAATGGGAGCGAGAAGAGCGACAAAGGCACCTAAAACCTTCAAACTGACTCTTTCTAATAAAAACAAGGAAGTCATCATAAGAAAAAGTGGTGTAATCACCAAAATTCCATGAGGAGATAAAAGAACAGGTAAAGCAAGTGGATTGACAATAACCAGGGCCGCGAAAAGTGCAGCAACCCCAAGTTGCTGACGAGAAGAGACAATCAGAAATAGCGAAACAATACTAAAACTTACGAGAGAAATCACATTAACTAAAAATAACCCAAAATATTCACCTGTAAGCAAAGAATTCTGTAGTGATGGGAAGTAGGTCACAGTACCCAAGGCAAACAACAAGGGAATAAAAACAAAGGGAGACCTTCGAAGAGAATCAAGAGACATAAGACTTCCTCAAATTATAAGTGTGATTTAACTCTAATCTGAATGAGATAAATATGTATAGCTTCTTAAGCATTTCTCATAAAAATCAGAAAGTCGAATCCCTTCTCTTGGAAGAATTTGTCCTCTTTTTATCTGTCGATCAAGCTCTCGTTTAATTGTTTTGACCATAGAGTAAGAGCTGTACTGCATGGTAGAGAGCACAGACTGACACGAACCACCTTGAATAACTTCTTCAATATAAAAGCCTTGAGGGTCAGATGGATCACAAAAGACGTGAACCTCATTCACTCGGCCAAAGAGATTATGATTATCACCCATTACGTCTTGATAAGCCCCAGTCATAAAAACACCGATATTATACTCTTCACCTGGTTCAAAGCTATGAAGCGGAATCATTCGATTATCATCATCTTCAACGATAAACTTATCGATCTTTCCATCCGAATCACAAGTAATATCGGCCAGAGTACAAAACTGATCCGGCCGTTCATTTAAACGAGTTAATGGAACGACTGGAAGCAACTGACCAATGGCCCATGTATCGGGCAATGATTGAAATACAGAAAGATTACATAAATACTGTGTCGCAAGCTTTGCGTCCAAGTCAAAGATAACATCAGGAATTTCAGACTCATCTAGAGTTTTTGAAATTAAGCGAATCTTTTTCAAAACTTCCCAGTGAAGAGACTCGACCTTGGCTCGCTCCTCTAGATTTATCACTCCCAACTTAAAAGCGTTTAAACATTCATTTTTGTATTGGAGAGCATCATAATAAGTTTCAAGATAGTTCTCTTCAGAAAGATCATTTGCGAGTTCTCTCATATTCGTCACAATGATGTGTTCGCCAGAGACTTTACCAGTATTAAAATTTTGAGCATTAACTTCAATTTTATCAAACACGTTTGTTACCACACATGAATGTCCGGCCGTTATCGCCCTCCCACTTTCAGAAACAATAAAGGGATGGGGAACTTGCTCAAGGTCACAGACTTGCTTGAGAATATACACGATATCAGAAACATAATCTCTTAAATCATAATTAATCGAAGAATCATTGGTCGACTTGGTTCCATCGTAATCAACACCAAGACCACCCCCGACATCAAAATACTCAATCGGTGCTCCAAGCTTAAATAACTTAGAGTAAATCCTTGCACCTTCTGTCATTGCATCCTTCAATGTTCTAATATCTGTAACCTGACTTCCGACATG
>SKIL01000169.1 GCA_007116425.1 Bacteriovoracaceae bacterium
GCACCCGAAGGTACTTTCTCGTTCGACTTGCATGTGTTAGGCACGCCGCCAGCGTTCACTCTGAGCCAGGATCAAACTCTTCAAGCAAATATCTTAAAGCATTTTTTCTTAGCTTAAGTGTCCTCAAACAAACTGATTGGGAATTAACGAGTATAATTGAGAGTTTCCTCTCTTCTCATTTCAATCAGCGTTCACCTTCACAAAGTTAACATCAACTTTTTACAGCATTAACTGCTTTGTGGTTTGAGTTACGGTGAACTTTCTCACTATGACTCTTCTCGTCTCGATTATATCGACCTTGCGGCCGATAAACCTTAAAATCTATTCAAATGTTAAAGAGCAAAAAAGCTATAAAAGCTGTTTTTAAATTTTTTATTTCCCCACACAATTTATTAAATAGGTGGTGGAGATGACTGGATTCGAACCAGCGACCCCTTGCGTGCAAAGCAAGTGCTCTCCCAACTGAGCTACACCCCCATTCAAACTCAAAACTTTACAACACATACGTTTTGAAGTTTCCTTAATATACGATCTCTGATTAAAGAAACTTCACACTAACGATGAATGCGTTTTGTTTTTTCTCTGTGTGAAGAGGTGAAGGTGAATCTATTGGAGAGCGGGTTAAATGTCAATAAAGAAAAATTTTATTTTTCTTTTTTTTTGATATTTTTTTTCAGACAATTTTACTAATTAGACATACTTATAAAAAGGATTAAAAATGATTAAAAAACTACTTAGTTTCAGCATGTTAGCATTGCTCTTCTTTGCCTTTGCGGCCTGTACAAGTGACTCACAAAGAGATGAAAATATTACCGACTCTAGCTCTCAAGTCGGCGCCGTCAATGGAGGGCCAAGCGCAGAAGCAATGAGTACAGATTCTGATGGGCTTTCAAGTACCACGGCCACAATTAGAACAGTTCATGGAGACATCGTTTTTAAGTTTTATCCAAACGAGGCCCCAAATACGGTAACCCGGATCTCACAACTTATTTCAGAAGGATTTTATGATGGGCTAACCTTCCACAGAGTCGTCCCAAACTTTGTTGTTCAAGGTGGTGATCCTCAAGGAACAGGGACTGGTGGTTCAGGCCAAAAACTAAAGGCCGAATTCAATGATATCCAACACGTTCGAGGAACCGTGGCCATGGCACGTGCTCAAGACATTAATAGTGCCGATTCACAGTTTTATATTGCCCTCAGTACTTTACCTCACTTAGATGGACAGTATACGGTTTTTGGACAAGTGGTAGAAGGATTGGAACTTTTAGATAAAATCACCGTCGGTGATAAAATGCTTTCAGTAATATTGAGCGAATAAGGAAAAGTTGCAAGAGATTTGAAGAAGTTTAAAGAAATTTAAAGAAATTTGAAGAGTAAAAAGCGCGATATTATACCGCGCTTTTTTTATTTTCCGTGACGTTGATCGTCTTTAATATAAATGAAAGACTTTAAAACAATAAAAGCAATAATCAGAACAATAATAATTCCCCAAGTCGGCATCTGAAATTGTCCATCTCTAACTGGTTCATAATGACTATGTAAAACTGATGACTGATAAACTTGTTGACCTTGATTTTCCATCTCACTCTCCCAATTATCTAAATAGTGACTCAAGAATAAGAACTGCAGCATAAACTGCTGCGGCCATAGGAACAATTGCAATAAATTTCAACCAGGCCTTTTCCTCATTCAAGTGCATATAATAATAAGCAACGACAAAAGCTTTTGCGATAGCAAGTAAAATAAGCCCAGTTGCCTTCAAAGCATTACTGGTTTCTTTAAGCCCAGGTATTAAAAGCTCAAGTACCGTCAAAAAAGCAAGTACTCCAAAAACAATCATATACTCTTTGAAATGACTTTTATGCTGAGTTTCTACCGACATAATATTTCTCCTGCCTAATTTATCTGATTATAGAGCTCTAACCGATTAACCATAAGGCCAATATCAATCATTAGCTGGTCAACCGAAATATCATCAATTGAATAAAACCCTCTAACATATCCCTCAGAGTCAACGAGGGCCACTCTCTCGGAATGGGCAATGTCATAAAGGTGTAAGTCTTCTACTGGTGAATCAAAATACTCTTTCTCGCCCACTGGAACTTTAAATCCATTAACAAGTAGATCATGTAACTCTTCTTCTGTTCCAGTTAAAAAGCTCCATACATGTGGATTGGCCTGATTTTGACGAGCATAGCGATAAAGAACCTCTGGCGAATCAGTATAAGGGTCCACGGTAAAAGAAACCAGAGCGACAGAAGAACCTAATCCGCGCACTCTTTTTTGAATCTTCTTCATCGCTTCAGTTTGCGCCGGGCAAGTAGAAGGACATGAAGTAAAAATGAAGTTAGCGAGATAGATTTTCCCCCTTAAATCATCGCTCCCAAAAGGCACTCCAAACTCATTAACTAATTGGTAGTCCGGTATTTGAAAAAGTGCCGGTGGTCCAGGAGGAAGTTCTCGATTCACCGATCGATAAATGGGATAGACAAAAAGTGTGACTAGAGCAAGAACCCAAAAAAGCTTGCTTGCCACAGTTTTCTCCACCCATGTTCGGTTTCTAAAATGCTTAATCACTGTCTGCCCAGAGACTATCTCTGCTTCAGATCTATTTGAATGCGAGTTAACAGTCTCTGAAGTCATATTTAATAGTCTTCGCCTCTAATGTGATTCATAAACTCTTCACGCTTAGGAGAATCTTTATACTTTGATAAATAGTCTACGTAATACGCCAACGCCCAGATATCCTCGTCGGCCAAGACACCGCGCCACGGTGGCATTGTCGTCCCACCTACACCAGCAGCAAGCCTGACGTAGATATCTTCAATACTTTCGATCAAGCGCATTTCATGCCATGTGAAATCTGGCGGGATATTCATATAGTCGTAATCTGTAAACTGAGGCTTGACATGAAAAAAGTCAGGATCTAACTCATTAACTGTATAACCATAGGCTTCATCGATCAACTCGTTATACTCAAACAAATTTACGTAACCCATATGGCAAGCTTGGCAATTTGCTTCAGTATGATAGACCTCACGACCGCGGTTGATTGCACTTTGACGGTGAGGTGATCCCCATGGATCGCGGGTTGGAATAATTTCCTCTCCTAACTCAATATCTTTACCAACCCATGTATCAGGCGCAAATGTTTTTATATATTGAACAACCTGAAACATTTGATCTTCAGAGAGGTCCCAAGGAAGCATGGCCGTACCTTTAAGGCCGTGCTCAAGAATCCGATAGAAATGCTCATCGTGGGGAAGTTGACCGGCTTCAACTTGACCAAATTTATATTGGCCTTGTCTCAAATCTCGAGGTGGAACTAAAGAACCGGCGTGAGCAACACCCTTCCCGTCTCCATCAACACCGTGGCAGGCCATGCAATGAATTTGATAAATTTCATGACCTTTATTTAATGTCTCTGCAGAAGCGAATACTCCTCCGGCAAAAACCTTATCCTCGACGAATTTCTTTTTCGTACAAGAAAACAAAAGAGACAGAAGGACCAAATTAACCAACAACTTCATAGTCATCCTCACAACACAAACAAAACAACAAACATGGCAATCCAAACGATATCGAGGAAATGCCAAAATTTTCCGTAATTAACGACCTTATTTTCATCTGAAACTGAGTACTGTGTTCTTGGCATAAGCCATGCCAAGATAAAAAGCATACACAGACCGAGTCCCATATGCGCCAAATGTATCCAAGTAAAAGCGTGTAGCAATGAAGGAAAAACGCCAGCACTGACATAAAGTCCTTCACTCCACAAGGCTTGCCAAACAAGCCATTGAGAACCAAAAAAAGCGACTCCGAGGCCAAGTGTAAACCACAACCAACCAAGCATTACCTTTCGATCGGAGCGATTTGTAAAAGCAACCTCAAAGCGCCAGTACGTAAAACTACTGGCCACAATACAAAGAGTACTAAGCATCGGGTAAAAGAGTGAAATTCTAGGCATTCCCATGGGTGGCCATGACTCCGCTTGTACCCGATAGACGACGTAGCCTAAAAACAGTGCTGCAAATAACATCGTGAAAGAAACAAGTAGAATCGTCATCGCAATTTGAGCGGCAACCCTTTGTTTCTCAGGATGAATGTCTTGACCAGCAAATGCCATAGCGACTCACTCCCTAACTAGACTCTTGTCTAGGCCTTAACTAATTCTTCAGTTTGATATTGAAAATCTCTTCCACTCGTTAAATTTGGGTTCCCCAATTCATGTGGACCACATTTTACAACCGGAATTTCCTTAAAGTTGTAATAAGGTGCCGGTGAATCGATGGTCCACTCTAGCGTTCCTACATTCCAAGGATTGGCCGAAGCTTTTTCCTTCTTAAAGAAAACCGCGTGTACAAAATTGATCACAAAAATAATTTGAGCAAGACCCATGATGATTGCCGACCATGTGATAAAAGTATTGATCGGAATAAGCCTTTCTAGATACTCATAAACGAATGGGTTATAAATACGTCTGTGCATACCACCATAACCAACGAGCATCATTCCCATGAAAACACCGTTAAGACCAAACATTGTAATCCAAAAGTGAACCTTGGCCCAAAACTCGTTCATAAGAGTTCCAAACATCTTTGGCATCCAAAAATAAGTTGCAGCAAAACAACCGAGAAGAACTGATGCGGCCATCGTGTAGTGGAAATGCCCCACAACAAAGTAAGTATCATGTAAATAAAGGTCCGTTGTTACTGTTCCAAGATAAAGTCCAGTTAAACCCCCAAGGCCAAAAACGAAAACGACCCCCAAAGAAAAAAGCATGGGGCTATCAAAGCGAATTGAACCTTTCCAAATTGTTCCCAGCCAATTTGCAAAAAAGATGGCAGACGGGATTGAGATAGTCATGGTCAATGTCATAAAGGTTTGAGTTAAAAGTGGACTCATTTGAGTCGTATACATGTGGTGACCATAAACCAAAGTTGAAAGCACTGTGATTGAAGTCATCGAAAGCGCAGTCGCCTTGGCCCCAAAGGCCGGCTTACGGGCAAAGAATGACAACATGTCAGAAACCATTCCCCACGCAGGTAAAATAAGAATATAAACTTCAGGGTGACCAAAAATCCAAAAAACGTGTTGAAAGAGAACAGGATCACCACTTCCACTTGTTGCCGCGGCTCCGGCCAAGAAGAAGTGAGTTCCAAAAACTCTATCAAAAAGAAGTAAGAGAAGACCTGCACCAAGAACAGGTACGAAAATAGCATTAAGAATGGCCGTTAGCCAAAGACCCCAAATAGTCAGAGGCATGTCGAAATAACCCATTCCAGGTGCACGAAGCGTAATAATCGTCGTGATATAATTCACGGCCCCCATCGTCGATGAAATACCAAGAATGAAGAGTGAGATAATCCAAAGTGTTTGACCTGAACCAGGACTTCCAACCAGAGTCGAAAGTGTTGGATAGGCCGTCCAAGCAGCTGCCGCAGCTCCAAGAGGAACAAAAAGCGAAGCGAGTAAAATCACACCAGAAACAAAAGCAAACCAAAATGACAACATATTGGCCGTTGGGAAAATCATATCCCGTGCTCCAATCATGAGCGGGATACAAAAGTTACCAAAAGCACCAATAAGGATAGGCGTAATCGCATAAAAAATCATAATCGTTCCATGCATTGTAAAAAGCATGGCGTAGACATCTGGTGGAATCACTCCTCCAGTGTCAGGAAACATAAATTGACCCACCACTGGAAAAGCTTGTCCAGGAAAGGCCAGGGCCCAACGAATCATGAGGGCCATAATTCCACCTACACCAAGAAAGAAAATTCCAAACCAGAGGAATTGCTTTCCGATGACTTTGTGGTCAAAAGTAAATACATACTTCGAAAGAAATGTTTTAGGTTCGTCGTGAATGTGCTGCTCAAGAAACGCCATTGGTAATCTCCAATTATCTCATGCTAATGTCGCTAGAACTCGTAGCTTCAGTTTCGTTTGTAATCCAGGCCCATCCCCAGTACTGATCAAAGTTTGATGGATCAGCTTCATGGATGGCCTTCTCTTCTGCTTCCGCAAGCCAGCGATCAAAGTCGTGGCCGTCTTTAACAAAAAGTCTTGCTTGCATTCTATAGTGATACACACCGCACATTTCAGCACAAGCGATATCGTATTCACCTGGCTTGGTTAACTCAAACCACATTCTTGTGATTCGACCAGGAATAGCATCTGTTTTGAGACGAGCATTTGGAAACCAGAGCGAGTGAATAACATCCTTAGAGGTTATTTGAAAAACAACCTTTTGATCGGTTGGAAGAACGAGGCGATTTAAAAGAACAATATCATCTTCGGTGTTAAAGACACCATCTCTACCGGCGTAACGGAACTCCCATGCCCACTGCTGGGCCATCACTTGAATACGAAGAACATCTTCCTTGGACTCATCAGGGAAATTAATAAAAACGCCTGTATAATCATTGTTTGAAATACGTGTGATATTGAGGTCAATAGCAAAAAAGACCGCCAAACCAACGAAAGTTGCAATCAAAATATGAGGCTTCTTATTTCCATATGTGTAATAAGGGACGGGATGGCGCTTGTGATAGTAGAGATAACAAAAACTAAACAAGCAGATACAAACTATCGAGAAGAAAAAAATATTCATCGCAGTTGTATACATAAATAGCCAATCAATGAGATGGCCATGTGTCGAAATGTCCTCTGGTGGGGCAATTCGCTGCCAGAAGGTCATATCTTCTGCGGCCGAAGTCTCTCTAATAACTGAGTTAAATAAGTATAAAAAAGAGTTCATAAACACCGTCCTTCAATCGTGCTGATGAAGTAAAAAAAATAAAAATCTATAACGAGGCTCGCCCAGTATACAATCATTTTCATGGTTTAGCTATACAGAAGCGAAATTATCCATCACCTCTATTTAAGAAAAATCATGGCCCCTAGCAACAGAGGCAAGTAAGCAACTGTCGCCAAAAAGTAACGCCTAGCCCAAATATTTATGGTCTCTTCTAGTTTGGGGACAAA
>SKIL01000022.1 GCA_007116425.1 Bacteriovoracaceae bacterium
CCCCATGTTTTTAGTTTCCAATACTGACATGATGGTTGCTGCCAGTAAGTCAGGTATCATGGGCTGTACTCCGGCACTCAACTATAGAACACCGGAGCTTTTTGATCAGGCCCTAGGTGAAATGAAAGATAAATGTAATGGGCCAGTTGGTATTAATTTAATCGTGAACAAATCTAATGTTCACATGGATCGCCAGCTTGATATTTGTGTCGACAAAAAACCAGACTTTATTATCACATCACTGGGAAGCCCCAAAAAAGTTATCGAAAAATGTAAAAAGGTCGGAATCAAAGTTTTTTGCGATGTGGTCGATGTTGAATATGCAAAAAAAGTTGAAACACTTGGAGCTGACGCCGTTATCGCTGTGAACTCTGGCGCTGGAGGACACGCAGGAAATATTCCCGCAAGCATTCTTATTCCCATGATTAAATCGGCCACAAATATCCCAGTCATAAGTGCAGGTGGTGTGGCCACAGGAGAAGGACTTCTTTCAATCCTCTCTCTTGGAGCAGAAGGCGCTTCTATTGGAAGTCCCTTTATTGCTTCTGAAGAATGCTCTGTAAGTCAAGAGTATAAGCAGGCGATCGTTGACTACGGTGCAAAAGATATTGCTATGACTAATAAGATTTCGGGAACACCATGTACCGTGATCAAAACCCCATACGTTGAAAAGATTGGGCTCGAGCAAAATTTCATAGAATCTTTTTTAAATAATAATCGACAGCTTAAAAAGTATGCCAAGATGCTGACCTACTATAAGGGTATGAAAGGCCTAGAGAAGGCCGCATTTAGTGCAACTTATAAAACAATCTGGTGTGCTGGTCCGTCGATTGAATTTGTAAAAGAAATCATGCCAGTCGAAAAAATTGTTGAAAAAATGATCGAAGAGTACAAAGAGGCCTACTCAAGTCTAGAGCGACTAAAAGTATAATCGATGTTCTTTCCCAAAGTTCTAAAGCTTAAGAGTTATTCAAAGCTTTACTTTGCTGGCTTTTTCTCAGAGATGGGTGCCTTTATTACAGAGACCGCACTCATGCTCCTAGTTTTTCAACTAAGCGGACAAAATAGTGCTTGGCTTGGAATCACAAGAGCAACCTTTCTGATAGGTCTTACGGCCGGAACTCTTTCTGGTGGACCTCTCGGTCAACTTGTTAACCGACGCCATCTTCTTATGGGAAGTTATTTAATTAGACTTCCGGCCATTGGGGCCCTGTTCTTTCTCGATCATGTCATTGCTATCGTTCTCATGAACGCCATTATTGCTTTTGCGACCGGTGTTTACAATCCTTCGAGGCAGGCCATGATCAATGAGTTGGTCCCGCAAAAACATATACGCGAAGCCAATGGACTATTTGGCTCAACGATGGCCATTCTACACCTGATAGGTCCTTTTGTCGGTGCTTCACTTTTTGTCAAATTTGCGGGAATAAGTGAAATCCTTTGGTTTAACCTTCTAACTTATTCTCTCGGTATTTTTCTCATTTATAAGATCGCCTACTCTCCTCCACCTGAAAACATCGATGATTCTCAGGCCTTAACTCCAGTGAATGATTTTTTTCGGCAACTTAGAGACGGGTTGCATATCATGTGGAAGCGAGATGACTTTAAAGCAATTGTTATCAACTCATCGGTTGCAGGTCTTTCAATTGGTATGCTTGTTCCTCTGCTACTTCCCTATACCACAAAAGTTTTAGGTCAACCGGAGACGGCCTATGGAATCCTTCTCTCCTGCTTTGGTCTAGGAGGAATCATTGGGGGATATCTTTCAAAGAAATTATCTGATCGCTATAAGACCGGACAAATTATTACCATCTCAATTTGCTGTGAACCATTAATGATGGTCCTATTTCTTCTCTCCCCACACTTCTCTATCGCCTTATTTACTTTTTTCATTTGGGGAATAGCCGTCTTCACACGTATCCCCTCTCAGCTCAACCACCTGTCAGAATCCGTTGATACCAAATTATTAACTCGAGCTCACTCACTTCTGGATATGTCATTTGTCTTACCAAATATTTTAGGTGGGATAATAATTGGAACACTGGGAAATATTTATTCCCCTAAGATAATTCTCAGCTTCACTGCTATATTCTTTGTTTCAGCAATTTACCTTAGACTTAAAACGAAAAGTGTTCAGGCATTGTTTAAGTCAGATGTTGAAAAAGTTGAAAGAGAAAGTTTTAATATGGATAGATTATAAATGAAGGAGTCTAATGTGAATCAACCTATAGTATGGCTGCGCAAGGAAACGAAAGAGTTTGAACGTCGCACCCCCCTCTCTCCAGCAGGTGCCAAAAAACTTAAAGAACTTGGTGCTAAAGTTATCGTTGAAAAATGTCCAGATCGGATCATTCCAGACAGCGAATATGAAGCCGCCGGCTGTGAAATGACGGCCCCTTTGAGCTGGAAAAACAAAGCACCTGAAGATGCTATTATTCTTGGTCTCAAAGAGCTTGATGTCGAAGACTTTCCTCTTTCACATCGACACATTTATTTTGCTCACGCATATAAAGGACAAGAAGAAGCTCCCCAGATTCTTGGTCGTTTTCAGTCCGGAAATGGAACTCTATACGACCTTGAATTTTTAATGGATGAAAATAAGCGCCGAGTTGCGGCCTTTGGCCATTGGGCCGGTTTTGTCGGTTGTGCCATTGCCCTCGATCGCTATTTTCATAAACATCATCCAGAGCTCAGTCAGATTGAATACCCTGGTCTCTCTCACTTTGAAAATCAAACCGAATTAATAGAACAGATAAAAGTTAAAATGAAAGCTGTGCAAAAGCGTCCGAGATCAATTGTTATTGGGGCAAAAGGACGATGTGGAAAAGGCGCAATTGATATGCTTCAACGCCTCGACCTAGAGGCAACCCATTGGGACATGGAGGAGACGGCAAAGGGCGGACCTTTTCCAGAAATTCTTGATCACAATCTTTTTATCAATACTGTTTTACTTGGACCTGGAACCGATCCCTTTCTGACTCGAGATCTTTTAGAAGTAAAACCAAAACTTGAAATTATTGCGGATGTCTCCTGTGATCCAAATAATGAGAACAATCCTATCCCTTTATATAATGCGATAACAAGCTGGGAGAGGCCATTTACAAAGACTGATCAAGACATTGAAATTTTAGCAGTAGATAATCTTCCTTCACTTCTGCCAAAGGAGAGCAGCGAAGATTTCTCTCAACAGCTACTCCCACACTTAATTGACTTTATTCAATCAGAAGATGCACCAGTGTGGAAGCAGGCCAGAGAAATCTATAAAGAGGCCATAAAGCGGGTCCTGAATTAATTCAGGAGCCCGTCTCTTTTAAGAAGTGCTTTAGGTGAAGGTTCTTGTCCTCTAAAGCGCTTATATAGTTCCATCGGATGCTCACTTCCACCACGCGAAAGAATATTTTCAACAAAAGACTCTGCCGTCTCTTTATCAAAAATACCTTTTTCCTTAAAAAACTCAAATGCATCAGCATCTAATACTTCGGCCCACTTATAACTATAATAACCTGCTGAGTAGCCACCTTGAAAAATATGGCCAAATGAACAGCTCATATTTGTCCCCTCAACATGCGGAAGAATATTTGTTCTCCCCATAACCTCTTGCTCAAATTTATCCACATCGGTAATTGAACTCGGGTCTTGTCCGTGCCACGCCATATCGAGAAGAGCAAAGCTTAACTGTCGCATAGAGTGTCTCCCACTATGAAAGTTAGAAGCACTCTTTAAACGAGCAACTAGCTCAGAAGGAATCTTCTCTCCAGTTTCGTAGTGTTTAGCAAAGATATCCAGACACTCTTTTTCATAACACCAGTTCTCCATAATCTGTGATGGAAGCTCCACAAAATCCCAGTAGACAGAAGCACCAGAGAGACTTTCATACTTACACTTTGAAAGAAGTTCATGCAAAGCATGACCAAACTCATGAAAGAGAGTGGTGACTTCATCAAAAGTAAGAAGACTAGGCTTACTTTCAGTCGGCTTAGTAAAATTACAAACATTTGAAACGTGAGGACGAATGTCTGTATTCCCATCCATTCGCTGGCTCCTAAACGAAGTCATCCAAGCACCAGACCGCTTTCCTTCGCGAGGAAAGAAGTCTGCATAAAAAACGCCGACGTGTTGACCTTTGTGGTTGATCACCTCAAAAGTTTTAACATCCTGATGATAAACGGGAATATCTCTTCGCTCTTTAAAATCAATACTAAAAAGTCGCTTCGCAACTTCAAAGGCCCCATCTACGACATTTTCTAATTTAAAGTAAGGCTTTAGCTCTTCTTCATCGAGCTCATGCTTTTCTTTTTTAAGCTTATTCGCCCAGAAGTTATAATCCCAGGCCTGAAGTTCTTCGGGACCACCATTGGCCTTGGCATACTCTTGTAACTCCTGCATCTCTTTCAAAGCAGCAGGTCTTGAGTAATCTAAGAGCTCTTCCAAGAACTCATGAACCCTCTTGGGCGTCTCGGCCATTCTTTGCTCAAGAACAAAGTCAGCATGTGTTTTAAACCCAAGGAGATTGGCCCGCTCATGTCGAATCTTTGCAATTTCAATGACTATATCTGAGTTATTATTATCGTTTTTACCAAAAGCTCGAGAAGCAAAAGCGCGATACATTTTCTCTCGCAACTCTCTATTCTCGACATAAGTCATAAAAGGAAGAAAGCTTGGTATGTGTAAAGTGAAAAGCCATTTACCGTCATGACCTTTTTCTTTTGCCGCACTCGCTGCTGCTTCCATCGCCCCTTCAGGGAGCCCTTTAATCTGATCTTGCGAGTCTACATACAACTCAAAAGAATTGGTTTCTTCTAAGACATGATCGCCAAACTCGAGAGCAAGCTGACTTTTACGCTTATCTAATTCGCGCAATTTTTCTTTTTGCTCTTCATTCAAAAGTGCACCATTTCGTACGAAGTCTTTATACGTATTTTCGAGTAGTGTTCGCTCTTCTGTTTCAAGGTTGAGCTGATCAATTTTATCGTAAACTTTTTGAACGCGCTCAAAAAGCTCGCGATCAAGAGTTAAGTCATTTCCAAAATCTGTTAGCATGGGAGAAACTTCTTTTGCGATTCCTTGTAACTCTTTATTGCTTTCAGCGCTGTGGAGATTAAAGAAAATGCGCGCGAGATGATTAACCTGATACTGGGCCTTCTCTAAAGCGACGACCGTATTCCCAAAAGTTTCGCGTTCCGTATTCTTTTTAATCAAGTCTATTTCTTTTTTGGCCGCATTCATCGCCTCAGAAATTGCTGGCAAAAAATGCTCTGGACGAATTCGATCAAAAGGAATTGTCTCAAAAGGGGTTTCAAATTTTTCTAAAAGTGGATTACTCATTATATTCTCCTTCAAATTGATATTCTAAATCGTTCGTGGTCTGAAATAAAAAAGCCCAAGCAGTGCAAACCACCACACAACCAGAGACAGTATTAACATTGTATTAACAAAATAAATCGATTGATAAAAGATCAATAGCAGTGAAATTAAGCCTTTTCCGAACCGGTAAAAAAACATATCAACGAGATACTTAGCACCAAACTTCTGCTTTGCATCTAGCGCAAAGTATAACAACTCCTTTGCCGCTGAGAAAAGCGAGTAATCGAGACCTTTTACCGCAACAAAGGCCATACTCACGAGAAAGAGACTGCCAACATCTCCAATCAATCCGGCCGAAACAAAGCCCAGATAAATAATCGGTATAGAAAGATGAATCGCTTTTAATCCAAAATAGCGCATCACTAATGGCACAATTAACATCTGAACAAAAAGACTAAGTCCATTAATTGTCGAATATACGAGCCCTAAATACTGTGTTTTTTCGCGTTCACTTTCAATTAATTGATCGAACAAAAGATTAAATTTAAAGTTCACAAGATTGATACAGAACTGAGTCATCACGATGACAAGACAAATGCAGGCGATATACGGATAGACACCTTTTAATGACTCTAAAGGGCTTTTCTTAATATTCTCTTGGGACTGATCTCGGGTTTGCTGCGAAAGACAGTTTTTGCGGCTCATTCCAGCGAAAACAAGTCCTGTAATGACAATTAAAACGCAGGACAAAAGTAAAATCGCCCAGGCCTCAAAAAAATTAGCGGCCAATATTGTCGTGCATATACCCCCAAGTAATCCTCCGAGGCTTCCAACCGCACCAAATGGGCCATAAAGCATTTTTGCAAGATTCACATCAATAGAGGTATTAAGATAGCCCAGCGCCATATGAACTAAAAGAATGATATAGGCCTCTTTCCAAATATAGAGAAAATAAGCAACGAGTGAAAAACCTTGGGATAGCGCTAAAACACCAAGACCAAACAAGCAGACCGAGATTAAACAGGTCCATACAAACAGAGCATGGACACTGACCTTTGCCTGAAAGCGATTATATACACCTATGGCCGCGGCAAGGACAAAAATAGAAAAGAACCAAACAGTCGGCGTACTGGCCGCACCATGGTGCTGTATAAAGATGGCCGTCGTCGTAGACCTGACCAAAGGATAAGTAAAAAGAATGAGAAAAAACAGCAACGCAAGGCGCCTTAGGATCGACCAGTCTTCGCTGCTTAACTCATCAAGTCGACTTTTTAAATCTTTCCAAAAGCTTACAGAGTTGACACCACCAGTCACAACCATACTCCAATTTGTTCACTACCTCAAACAAGATTTTGACATTCAAAACAAAACAACGTAATTCCTAGCTTAGACTATCTACTTTAGGCATCATAAGGATTCTTGATGAAGAAAGCTACATTTACGTTCTCTCACTTTTTATCTTTTTCCCTGATTGCTTTGCTCACTACGGCGATATCGGCCGGAGAGCTTAAGGCCTCAACTCAAGAAATCATGGTCTACACCTCTCGAAATGAACACCTTGTGAGAGATATCTTCCGTCAATACCAAGAAGAAACTGGTGTACGCATACGATATCGTACTGGTGACCCAGGACAGTTAATCCAAACAATTATGGCCGAAGGTGAAAATACACGTGC
>SKIL01000019.1 GCA_007116425.1 Bacteriovoracaceae bacterium
AAAAACAAAACAAAAAATTAGTTAAGTAATTATAGCAACTTAAGACTTGACCCCACTAACACAGGAGAGCATTTTTGTTAGTTTTAGATGAATTACTAACAACGTTGTTAGTGCCACTCACCACCACTAACAAATGCTGGCACCTATATTAGTACAACAAAGGTACCAGTACAAAGTCAAAAAACCAGTGCAACAGAAGAACCATAGTAAACCTCGAAAGCTGTTTTGCAATTAAATAATATCCGGGGTGTGTTATTGATACGATCTTCTACTGGGCCTCTTTGGTGAGGTTTCAATGGATCACAATAATAAATTGGATACTTACAGGTTTGAGACCTTCTAAACTCTGTTCCAAAAATGAAAAAGTGAACTCATTTTGATGTTTAAAAAAGCGAAAGTGTATAGATTAGAAAAAACCACTCCTGTATAAGCAAAGGAAAAGCTGTGAAAGTAAGAACTCTATTTTTAATACTGTTCTATATTCTTAATCTTAAAAGCGCCCAGTCACATGAATCTTACTATGATCTATTTAATGCTATAATTTTTCATCATGGTAAAGAAGTAGAAAAAATCAAAGGAATCCACGCAAACACCCACATCGAAACAGAAGAATTAAAAAAAATCATTCGTAAAATAAATCTAGAAATCAAAGAAACTAATCCTCTATTTTTTAAAGACTTTAATAGTAAGATTACTTCTGGAAATCATTTCTTAATAGATGCAGCAATCAGAGAAGCAAGGGATACCACGCTGGATTCACTAGATAGAATGTTTCACGTAAATAAATTTTTTAATGATTTAGACATGGTGGCCATAAGAAATGACCCTAATGGTCTAGCTGTAGCGGTCGCCGTCGTCGCGGCCGTGGTAGTCCATAATGCGGCCGCCATAACTGCAGCTGCAGCAGTAACGGTTGCAGTCAAAGTAAAAGTAGCACTAGATCATGTTAACCCAGGCTCTAAACTTACATACGAAAAATTTATCGATTCAATAGCAACTGAATATAGCTCAAGAAAAAAATGAAGAATTTATTTATCATTTCTCTATTTATCTTTTGGACTACTGTAATATCAGTTATTTTTCTTTATGCTCACAAAGAACACCCAATTGACGTCAATTATAGAAATCGTCAATTACAAACGATTTTCCTCCCTCAGGGCTGGGCCTTCTTTACAAAAGATCCAAGGCAAGACAAAATTGCAATTTATCGACTAAAAGAAAACGAGAAAGTACTCAAAAGAATTGAATTTATTGGAAACAGAAAGAAAGAGCTCTTAGGTTTAGTTCGTACAAGTCGATTGGTCGCCTTAGAAGTCTCAATCATTACAGAAAGTCTAAAAGGCAAAAGCTCACTAAAATGTCACCCACTCGAAACCCAGTGTTTCACCAAGGTTTTAGCCTCAGACGCTATCCCTATTAAAAGTAATCATTTCCGTTTTCTTTGTGGAAAATTTATACTTACAAAATCAAGTAGAATCCCATGGGCATGGTCTCGATCTTCTAGCATTAAAGCACCTAAAAAAGTCTACTCCATTAAAATTCAATGCAATAAAAAGTTAAATGGAGAGCATAATGTTTAATCTCTTTAATCCACATGGTTTTACATACTCTATTGGAAGATCGCTACTTGCACTTTCCCTATTACTTACTCTCAGCTTTAACTCTGCTCAAACTCTTATTGGTCCAGACCTTCAAACTCTTACTTTCTATAATGTAAATATTAACCTTTTTTACATACTCATTATTAATGATTTTAATTTCGGGTATTTCATCGCTAAACTTATCCTTTGTGTAGTTGTTCTGGGGTACAGACCTCAAAAATTTGGACTTCTTCATTACTGGGTGACTTTAAGTTTTATTAACGCTTGCCCTATCATTGACGGTGGAGATCAAATCAACTCAAACCTAACTCTCTTGCTTGCGATTTTAACAACTTTTGATCAAAGAAAATGGCATTGGGACTCCTTTAAATGCTTAACGAATGAATGGTTAAAGATTTTTTTATTTTCAGTTGTAATCATTATTAAAATTCAAGTTTCAATGGTATATTTTCAAGCGGCTACGGCCAAATTTTCAGTTGAAGAGTGGGTCAATGGAACAGCAGTATATTACTGGTCCCTTCATGAATTACATGGCATGCCTTTATTTATGAGAGAAATAATAAAACCATTTCTAACGTCTGAATATATTGTTCTTATACTTACATGGGGGACTTTACTATTAGAACTTCTACTTGTGATAGGTCCTTTATTGAATAAGCATTGTCGAATATCTTTATTTCTCATAGGGATAAGTTTTCATGCTGGGATTGTTATTATTCACGGACTTCCTAGCTTTTTTATCACTATGTTTGTAGCGCTTCTATTTCTTTTAACTAGTTGGGAAGCGAAACCCCCTTTTCTACGTCCCTCAATGGAGAATAAAAATGAAAAAATGCCAGTGGAGTGCATCGCCTGTTAATGAAAATGATGTCAGAGAGGTTGTAATAAACGACAAAAAGTTTATATGTCACAAAGACAATCAAAAAAAGCTTGAGGATTTTTTAAATTTACAGTTCAAGAGAAAGACAATCTTCTTAAGTATAATTTTTCTTGGAATCGTCCCCATGCTTATTAATGAGGTATTCATACCGATCGTCTTAATTATTCAGGCCATAAACCTCTGGCTCCACCCTTTTTCAACCCCACAAACAATAAACACGCTTGGAGTGGCCAGATCTATTTACTTGGTTAGAGTCTTATCCCTACTTCTTGTGGGTATTGCGATTTTTCTTTATGTGAAAGGATAAGGTGCCAGCAGAGAAAAGCATTCGTGCCAGGAGACTTATCCCTAAAAAATTTACATTTATACCTTATGAAATTGTTTAGAGTTAAACTCTTTGCTATATTCGCACAATGCGCAATCTAACAGGTATGCCTGACGAGATGTCTTTTGAGATCCGTAGGCGAATTCAGACATATAAAAAGCAAAACCCAGAACTTACGAGTGCTGATATTGCAAAGAAGGTAGGATTGTCACCTGCGACTTTTCATCGAATTGAAAATCTTCATAGAGATCGGCCGAATATTGAACATGTGATTAAGATTCTTCAAAAACTTGCTCCAAATGACGAACTTGTGAGTTTTATGCGACGTAATTACCCCGATCTTTTTAGAGTGATTGAGAGCGGCCTCCATCAAGAATTTAAAGAAATGGAAGAGATGGGTGTTGATACTTTGAAGATGATGTCTGACTCTGAGAATGGAAAAGTCTTTCGGTATATTCAATCAAGGAATAAAAGAGTCTCTAAGACTGAAATTGAGAAATATTTTGGACTCAATGGTCTAAAGAGCTCTGAGAGACTAGAGGAGTTGGGATATGTGCGCTATGAGGATGGTGCTTATTCTGTTGTTGGGAGCTTGCTCACCTCTCGATTTTCAGACTTAAAACGTGTTTGTTTGAAAGAAATTGAGGAGTCCTTCAATGCAAGTGGAAGAGAGCTAGGGCGTTCTCAAAATGTTCTGGGCTATAGTAACTATTCTCTTAGTCTAGAAGGGTATAGAAAGCTATTACGTGAGATGAAGCGTTTCAATAAAATGATAGATTCTTTACTCGAAGATGAAATATATCAAGGAGATATATCGGTTTTTAGAGTGAATGTAGCTGATACATTAATAGAGAACAATTTTGAATTTCTGGAGAGCCATCAATGAAGCTCAAATTATTTTTGATATTTATAACACTTTCTTTCGTCTCATTCTCTGCTTTCTCACAAGTCCGTGGAGGCGATGATATTCCAGATTTTTCGACGAGATTCTCCCCCCAAGAGCTAGAAAACCTACGACAAGGCTCTCTGGAACTCAGCACTTGGCAAGATCAGGCCCATCAACTGAGGGCAAACTTTGAAGCAAATCGTGCGAACTTAGATTCGAGTCACGAGATAATGATTCGAATGTTAGTTGATGGTGTTGATCTGGAAGCCTTTGGGGTACGAGAGATCACACTCAAGGATGGTACTGTTATGTCGATTGAAGAGTTGAGAGAGCTGGCCAGAGCGAAGTTTGAATAGTGAATCCTTGGAAGGAAGCCTATTTAATCCTCTCCCCTAAATCATCCCTAGACCCTTCTGGATCAAAATCCACAAACTCCGGTGGCTTTCGCATTTCACGAGAGCCGCTATAGCGAAACTTACTCTTACGTAAACTAAGCCCAATTGATTCTCGTTGCTTTTCGTTATTTCTTCTTGAATGAAATGGGATAGGTCTGCTGGCACCTAATATTATTTCTCCACTCTAAAAGGTCTCGATAGTTTTGGTCACTAAGAGACTCTTGTTCCTTTAAGGTAGACCCAATATTGTCTATTTTTCTCTTGCTAATCATGTAGTAATTTTACCGTTAAGATAATTTTTTCGTGAGAAAAAAAAGTCTTTTTGATTTTAAGTATTTGAAATCTTGTATTCTTTGGTTTTTTTCTTAATTTTTTATGATTTTTTACTTTAAAGAATTAAGTAGTGAGTAGGTCTGCTAGCACCATGTGGAGGAACCCTATTTAATTTACGACAATCAAATAAGCTACAAGTGGCTCGTCCTCCACCCTCTTGACAAAAATGGATTATCAGTCCATAATTGCCAAGCATGTGGATTTATAGAGATTTAACTAAATTATTAAGCCAGAACAATGATTTAATCCAAATCATTAATGGCCCTCGGCAATGCGGAAAAACGAGCCTTATTATACATTTAGGTCAAGATTTTATTGAAGCCTCTTTAGATGATCCTGGTCTAAGAGAGCTTGCAGAAAGTGATCCTGAACTTTTTTTAAACCAATTTGGTGACAAAAATATCTTCATTGATGAAGTTCAGTATGCTCCCAACCTTTTTCCATCACTTAAAAGACGAATTGATCTCCATAAAAGAAATGGGAAGCCGCTTAAAACAATATATCGCCTAACCGGTTCGAATCAAATCCTCATGGACAAAAATGTAAAAGAAAGCTTGGCGGGAAGAGCAAGTTTTTTTGAGCTTAATACTCTTACCGTTAAAGAAATTTTGGCGTCTCAAAATATCCCCATCCAACAAATTCTTTTTCAAGGAGGATGGCCGGAGCTTTACGCTTATCCAGAAAGAGATGCAAAAAAATATTTAGATGATTACATTAATAGTTATATTGAAAAAGATATTGTTTTAAGCGCAGGGATTCAAAAACGTCGGGAGTTTTTAAAGTTTCTAAAACTACTTGCGGGGAGGACTGGAGAAATCCTAGATATGGCAAGTCTAGGAAGAGAAAGTGGAGTCGACAGTAATACAATAAAAGATTGGATATCAGTATTAGAAAAAATGCATATTATTTCTCTCGTTTCTCCGTTTAGTACAAACCTATCAAAGAGGCTTGTAAAATCTCCTAAGGTCTATTTTTGGGACACAGGTCTTGCTTGCCGCCTACAGGGATGGACATCAGCAAGTCCAATAATAACATCCCCTCAACAAGGCCATTTATTTGAAAACCTCGTATTTTGCGAGCTCGCAAAATTAAACCTTAACCATCAACTTGGCTGGAATATTTACCACTGGCGCTCACGTGACGGAGAGGAAGTCGACTTTTTAATTGAAATGGGCCCAGACCAGTTTCTTTTTATCGAAGCTAAAGTTTCTCCACCCAAGAAACAGCAAGACCATTCAAAATTCCCTGAAATCAAAAAAGTATTCAAAGATAAAGTTCCTCAGCGATTTATATGTCATCAAGAAGGAAGCCAAGTAATTGGAGACAAAATCCCTATTGCTTTTCTGGGTACATGGTGCCAGCAGACCTATTAGGTGCCAGCAGACCTATCCACTCCTCTCACAAAAAAGGGCCCGCTATTGCAGGCCCACAGACTTACTCAATATAAACCATCAAATTTAGCTTCACCACTCTCATCGATCACAAGGGATAAACTTACTCTTCCCTTAATCCCTCTCTCTTCAGAAGTGTTATTATGCTTTTTCACTGCATTTAAAAAATCAAAACACTCCTGAGTTCCCTCATTTGATGAAAAAGTATACCTCACATTCGAGTAGCTATAACCAAACATCAAATAAACATATTCTCCTAAATCTTGTTCTTCTTCACGATAAGTCACAGTCATTCCATAATCAAAACTATCGATTGTGTTATAAGCGCTAACAACACAACTATCACTCAAGGTGTAACGTTTTGTGAGTTCATACTTATCATCTAATATAGCTAACTCACTTTTAATTGAAACTTCTTGATCTCTTATACGAATTTCCTCCCCATAAGTACTTTGAAACTCTCTCCCAAAAGAATCTTTCATAAAATTAGAAGAGGCCAAGTGATAATCAAAAACAGAATTTCGGTACTCCTCAGAAAGAGTTTTATCATAATCAACAAAAGAAATATCAGTTCTATCTATTCCATTACTAAATATTACTGTCATCTGCTCTTCAAGGTAATATGAGAGCATGAGATTTCTCATATCAAAAACTCTAGTACCAGCTAATATCACCCCCTCGCTGTTAATAAAATTATCCGCTTCAACAATCAGTGAATCCGACAAATCGTCACGAGTACAGTTGACATTACTTAAGGCGCATCGAGTGTCCCAATCAATACTAAGAATATCTTCTTGATACCCGTTAAATTGATCCATCCCCCTAGATATAACCCCAAACTCATAACGCCCCTCATCGCACTTATTTGAGGATTCTTGCGATAAATTCGTAAGATAAGAATAAATAGCGGTAACCACTTTTTGATCATCTAGATCAATAACTTCATGTCGCTCATAAGTTGTTTCGTATCTACAATTATACCGATATGAATCTCTTTCCCCCTGATAAAAACGCTCTCCATCTGAATCCTGCCAGTACAAATTATTTCTTTTCAAAATCACATAATCACCAATCTCAGGCGTATAAGATTTTAAAACACTCGCATATCCTTGCGAGCGATTATGTTCACTTACCTGTACGGTATTCACCTCATCTGCCGAATCA